>JBARZW010000304.1:0-3142 GCA_049650305.1 Promineifilaceae bacterium (SeqCode) | reverse complement strand
TTCGAAGTACGCGCGGCCAAGTGGGTGGTTTTGGTCAGGAGGTGCAAGCTGCAAACCCGGCAGCAACTCAGCTTTTCCGTTGGACCGCCGAATCTAATCGGTAGCCATACTATCGACTAGAGCCAGCTACGAAATAGTCTTCTCACACTCATTTAGTTTCCCTGTAAAGACCCCGTTTTTGCTAACGCGACACCTCCTATTTCCACATCAGCGTCCTAAAACTGTATATCAAAAAACAAACCGGACGTTCAGTTTCAGTTGATGGGAGCTCTTTCTTCGTCAAGGTTTGGGGAGTCTATCGGTCTATGGAAGTGATTTCCCGCTGTCTACCAATGGATCGGCTATTTAAGAATTTTGGGTTAATATCCCGACTATCTTTCGGGATAATTATTAGTTAGCCGGACGTGGAGGGAGGTCATGAAAATTTTTGCGTTGGGAGGCTACGGAGCGGTCGGATTTCCAAGTGCAGAGTTTCTGGTGGAGAACGACCTGGTAAGCGAGATCGCTCTTGCCGGGAGAAGCCTGGAGCGTGCGGAACAGGCCGCCGCAAAGATCGGAGACCGGGCGAAAGCAGTGCAGGTAGACGGTGCCAACGAGGAGCAGCTTGCCTCGCTCGCGGCCGGCTACGACATCATCGTGAACGCAGCAAGTAACCAAGTTGCCCTCCCTGCCCTGCATGCGGCGGTTCGCACTGGCGCGCACTATTGCGACGTCGGATACGGGCTAGATTTTATCGCACAGATGCTGGAGCTCGCGGCCGAGGCTAAGGATGCTGGCATCACCGCGATCATTTGCACTGGCATTTCACCTTGCATCACCAATCTCATGGGAGTGCACGCGGCCAGCCAACTGGACGTGACCGAGCAACTCCGGAGTGGGCGGTCATGGCTGTTCGAGGGCGCTCAGACACTCACGCCACGCCAGTGGATCGAGAATCCCTCGGAAAACCTTGCCCTTTTGCATGAGTTCAAGGATTTTCTGGGGTGGATGCTTCAGTTAGCACAACAGACTGAGAGCCGGACGGTTCGCGCCTATAAAGACGGTCGGTGGGTGGATAAGGATCCTCGAACAAGCGGCTTACAGGCCCCACTGCCGCAGGGTGGCACGTTCACTGCATTCCCATATGCCAGTTATGATCCGCTCTTTGATTCCCTACCACAAGACCTCGCAAGAGCGCGACCGGTCGAGGTGTGGTTCAGCCCACTCCCACCGCAGTTGCACGATCTCTACCGCGAGCAGGCAAGACGGGTGGCTGCGGGAGACGTCGAGCCAACAATCGCGCTGAGCTCTTTCTACGACACCGTTGAGAATGATCCCGACCGGTGGCTGACGGTAACGGACGATTTTGTCCCAATTTCCCCAGAATGGGTTACCGCTGTTGGCTCCAAGGAAGGGCGCGCCGCACGGTATAATTGCTGGCTGTCGCCCGATAGTTGGAGCGAGCGGGCCGCGTGGCTCCTGACCAGTATCCCGTTAGTTGTGGCCGTCCTCAGAATCTTGCGCGGTGAGGTGCGAGAGCGGGGGATCCTGATCGCGGAGACAGCCTTCGAGCCGCTTCCTTTCTTTGATGAAGTGGCATCCCTAATGCCAGATCCTCTCCCAGACGGAAAACTGATTGGAGAGTCCCTCGAGTGGTTGGAGTGACGGCGTCACCGCTATCTTGGATGTTCGCAGAGGAATGAAGCGCAGGCACGCTGATGCAGGCAGCGTCAAGGTCCTAGAGAAAGGAGCTGGACGGGCTGCTTAACGTGCGGATTTTTGGGACCTTCATCGCACTTGAGTCGATTCAAGTCAAGTTCGGCCTCACTGCGAAATCCGCAGGCAGCTGAACTCGACCATTAGACCGCGAAATCTCATTGGTAACCTTAATAGAGAATTGAGCCAGTTCTGAAACAGTTATCTCAGACTCTTTTTGCCATCCTGCCTTCATCAGTGGGACTTCCACCACATCTGCTCCCCATCCGCAACAACCTCAATCGTCCCCGGTTCGTCGGTCGGCAGTATGGCCGCTCCCACATCGGCGGCTCTCTCCAATACCTCGGGATGGGGATGGCTGTAGTTATTCCCTTCCCCTGCCGAGACGTTCAGGTACTGCGGGTTGGTCGCCCTGAGAAACGGCTCGCAGCTGGATGACTTGGCCCCAGGATGCCCGGCCTGGGCTTGGGTAATGGAAGCGGCGTTCTCATTGGTGATGTCGATGAAGGCCTGGTAGAGGCCGCCTGTCCGTTTGTGAGCAACGCCCGCCAACGGTCTCACAATCGACCGTTGCCGGAAATGTTAGATGTCGAACAGCATGGTTAGCAACATGGCTGCCAAGGCTGCGGTAAAGATTTCGTCGATAAAGCATACGAAGCGTTTTGGTAGCACGAGCGAGACAATTTGACGGGCCAAATGCAATAGTCGATCGGGCCTGTTTACAGAATGAAATTAGATATCTTCCATCTCCAGCGAGGTTGTAATATCGACACAATCTCTGATCGTCCTGGCCGTGGGACAATAATCGGCATGAAAGCCCAGGACTCGTTCTGCCACATCGTGTTTTGCCGGGTCGATTTTGAGATGATAGCGAACGTGTATTCGCCGAATCACCAATATTTTCCCATCTAACTCGACCTCACCGGTCGCCTCCGAGCTAAGATAGCCTTCTCCTGCCGGAATGTCGCGCGCCTCCAGCGCGCCCCCAAAGGTTCCTGTCAGTCAGCCGGCGGTTGCGGCGACGACATAATCCAGCGTCGTTGCCCGAGCCTCATGGACAGCCGGATCATGCTTGTAATGAGCAGCAACCTCTGAATGGGTGCTGAAATAAGTGGGCTCTTCTTCTGCTGGAAGATAGGCGCGGCGAAGCGGTCCTTTTATTCTCTCAATACGAACCTTTGATGTGTAGGCGACTTCATCTACCACAGGTTTCTCCTTATTTTTGGCGTCGTGAAATGCAATTAGCGAGAGATATTGTAAGACTGCGACCTGCTGTGGCCTACGGGCTGGAAAGAGACTATCCCTTAACCGCTCCCATTGTGAACCCGGCCACTATCCGATCGAGGAAAATATTGTAAACAATAGCCACCGGGATGGCTATGATGATGGCCGCCGCCAGTAACGACTGCCAGTAGAAGACATCGCCCCGCACTAGTTCTATCGGCAC
>JBARZW010000303.1:0-14598 GCA_049650305.1 Promineifilaceae bacterium (SeqCode) | reverse complement strand
CCTTCGTCTGGAAATTCTCAATCCTTCCAGCCCCCAGCCCCCAATCCCTAGCCCCAGTCATGACAACGATCAATCTATCGCCTTGCGGCTGGTTTACGGAGAATTCTCGCTTCTGCTCACCGGTGACGCTGACCAGGCGGTCGAAAGCGATACGCTGGCCTCCAGCAGACCACTATCGGCCGTGGTCTACAAGGCCTGGCATCATGGGGCGAAATCGTCCAGTGGCGAGTCATTTCTGTGGGCCGTCCAGCCGCAGTACGTGATCGACTCGGCCGGGGAGGAGAACAACTACGACCATCCCCATCCCGAAGTGTTGGATAGATCCGCAGATGTGGGCGCGGCCGTGTTGCGGACCGATGAACTGGGCACGATAGAGGTTATTATCGACGGGGAAGAGCTCTGGTGGGAAGTGCGTGACTGATTAGCGAGGAGAATCGCTACGGCTACAAAATAAGTGCTATCTAAAAGGGCGGAGGTCATCGGCGCGGCCGTGCTAACGACAGACAGGCTAGGGACCATAAATGCGTCCGATTGATGAGCGGGCTTGACTTCTAGAAGTACATTGCACCTGTTTTAAGATTATGCGCACGGTGCATTTCTCAACCGTTGACTGGAGTCCAGCGTTGGCTGAACGTATCAAGTCCGAGCTCACCAGAAAGCCCCATCGAAGCTGGCCAAGCGACTCGCTCCGATTGAACAGGCCAGATTTGGATCGTCACTTGGTCCCAGGGACCCGGGCGAAGGTCTCCTGTTATCGTCGAACTTTGAGGAATCGAGCTAGTCAATTTACCAACCAGAACTTGGATAGCTAACGAACCGAAACCCATAGTAATGACAAAAGTCCTCACTGGATCACCTGATATTTCAGAATAACCGCCCAGATCACGTGCCGAACTATAAGCACCCGTAAACTCGACGCACTTTGCTATCCAGACTGATGTCAGTGGTGGTAATTGCAGTGACTCGCGTAGAACCTTGCGCTCCGAGCACGTGAAAAACCGCGGTGTCCCCGCCAGCCGGAGTGCCTCAAAGACCATTGCATTCTTGACTGCCCACATCGCAAGCGATGTCTGGTCGCTACTGTCGAATGTCACCCCAATATCACTTAGGAGGCCCTCCACGATCGGCTTAACGCGATTCTCCAGCCGGCTCATCCAGCCGCTACTGCAACTGGTGCAAACGAACTTGACCTGGAGCTTGCCATTGGCAGTTCGCCAAGAATAGGGTGCTTGCCTGCCACGCTGCGCTTCAACTCTACCTGCTTCATCTGCTCCGAGTTGTCGCATCAGCCACAGCGGCCACGCGTCTTCTTTGCTGCTCGCTGGGCCTTCACAGAAAATACAAGGTCGCATTTTTAAGTCGTGGGCCCGCGACTACTCATCCAATAGAATGAACGACCGACAACATTCATGTTACGCATCTATCTAATATAACAAAAGATAGTCAGGATATCAGCTAAGAATTCTTCATATGCCTATCTAAGTTGCCTAGCTGTTATATTTTGTCGGCATAAACCAGGTGGACTATACAAGCTGGCTTTCAATACGAAAAACTACGTCCGGTTTGCTTTTTGATTTGCGGGTTCTGGCTGATGCAAAGGCATCGGGCTGATTTGAGGAATCAGCTACGGGCGATTGGCAAAAGATCGATAATACTGGAATTCTACATGCTATAGCCAATCGCCCAATATCGCCATCCTGGCCGTTATTTTGCTGAGGGGAAGCCAGCCCTTCGTCGGACGTCGTTACTCCGCCTGGATTGCTCTCGGTGGTATTGCCATCTATGCGACATTGGTCGGCGCAGAAGCATCGGTTGTAAGGGCAGCCATCATGGCGGCGCTATTCATCTTTGCCACCCCCCTTCTTAGGGGCTTTCATTGGGTAGACCGACGTTTGCCGCGGCTGGGCTGTTCACGGCCGCCATTCTCATGACCCTGGCCAACCCTAATATCCTCTGGGATGTTGGCTTTCAGTTGAGTTTTGCGGCCACTCTTGGATTGTTGATCTACATCGATCCCTGGAAGCGTTGGGTCGATAAGGGCGCCAAAAAGATCGCCTCCCCAGCGCTGGCCAAGCGATTTGTTCGCTACTTCGGCGATATTTTTATTGCCACACTAGCGGCCATGTTGCTGACCATACCGCTTCTTATTTTTCATTTTCGGCAACTTTCGGTGGTAAGTCCGCTGGCTAATTTCTTTGTGCTACCGGTCCAGCCTGGGGTGATGAGCTGGGCATCATCGCCACGGTGACCGGCATGGTATTTCCGGCCGTGGTTAAGGTGCTCGCTTGGCTTGTTTGGCCGTTCCTGACTTACACCATATCGAGGGCTCGCTTATTCGCCAGTATTCCAGCAGCTTCGGTTCCTGTTTCCCTATCGGTAGCCGGCCCGTTGGCTATCTATGCCCTCATACTTGGAGTGACCTGGCCGGGCTGGAAAGGACGCGACAGACGAACCTGGACTTGTGGCAACAATTGGCCGGTCCAGTCATAGCTGGTGTAGACTGAATCTTGGTCGTGATGCATTATCATATCGTGCCACTCAATACCATGAGTCTGCAGGGTGACCTTCACCCGGTTCCAGGCCTTGCGAGCGGCAGCTCTATTGGGGCTGTGGCTTAGCGCCCAGCCATAGACAACCTTGCAACCGTGACCGACGATGGGCATGAAGTAGGCTTTGCGCTGACCATTAGCATACAGGATTTCTGTGAAATCAGTGTAACACACCTGGAACGGTTCAATCTCCCCCAGCTGAGCTACTAGGTTCACTCTGTCTCCGGCCAGCTCAATCACCTGCCGGATGGGATGTGGTTTGGGTGACCGTGAGGTTCGTAATAGAGCCAGGTCCCACAACCGATGCAACCGACGTAATACCTTGTGATTGACCCTGAGGCCATATTGCTCTCGTAGTTCAACCACAGTCCGCGACACGCCATATTCGGGATGTTCCCGGGCATTCTATTCCAGCACCGGCCGCAGACGAGCATACTTCTCAGCATACGATATCTACTGACGCTGATGGTAGTACCAGAGCCTGCGCTGAGCGAAGCCGAAGTGTTGATTTGGGCAGATCCACCACTGCCTGCGCCAGCATCAAGCTGTATGCATCTTGGGCCGAAGCGACCAATTCCACCATCTGCTCGGTGGTCATCTGCTCCGGCCTAAGAAGTTATTTAAAAGCGCGATCTCTACTTCCTTCTTGCCCAGCAACTGTTCCAGATCGGCGATGCGCCGCTCGTACTCGGCGATGGTGCCTTCCTGAGAAAAGACTTCAGCGCCGTTTTCCAAAAACTGCTCTTTCCACTTATAGGCTGTGTTGGGATGTATCCCATAGGCTTTGGCTACTTGGCCCGGCGTCTTGTCGCCTTGCAGCAGCTCCAGCACTACCTGGAACTTGAGCTTGGCCGGGTATCGTTTTGGCATAATCAACCTCCTCTTTAGATCATTGTCCGTGTTCTTGAGGAGGTCAAGTTTTCACATTATCTCAAGTCCAACTTTTGGGGCCAATATCCATCGGAACTAGTGTAAAATAGTGCATGATCCTTGGTTTTGCCCCATAATAATATTTATAGTTTTCCATGAAAAATTGCACCTAACAATTATAACAAGAATACTCAGGAGTAGTTTATGTCACAAGAAGATTTCTCCGATTTACTCTCAACTGCCAAACAAATAGAATGCAACTCTTATTCCCCATTATCCAATCGTTCGAATGGTGTAGCTTTGCTGAGTGAAAATGGGGAAATCTATACAGGTTGTACCCTAGAAATTTCGAATTTTTCATCCAGCGTTTGCGCGGCCAAAGTGGCCCTGGTGAAAGCGATCTCGGATGGTGTTCGAAAATTCTCCGCTGTGGCGATCACAGGAGATAATGCTGACATAAATTACCTGTGCGGAGATTGTCGCCAGACCTATGCTGAATTCGGAACCGATCTGATCGTCATATCTGAATTATATCCAGATGATCAAAAAGTGTTGAGTGATTTATTACCTCAAACCGAACGTGGAGTAAGTCGCTTCGATAAGAGCACCTAACAGGATTTTGACCGCCAGGAAGCATTAAGCGTAGAGAAAAACAAGACCCATACTTCGTCAAAGCAGACACAATATTTATATATTTAATACCCAATACCTAATTGACCAATACCTAAGGGATTAAATATGTCGCCTCAATTCGAAATCCTCATAAAGAACTGCCAACTGCGGCGTCAGCCCCATAGCCAGTATGACATTGCTATTTCCGATGGACACATAAATAATATTGCCGAAAGCATAAGTGGGACGGCGCTAACAGAGATCGATGCTCGTGGATACCTGGTGACAGAATCCTTCGTCAACGCACATCTGCACCTGTGTAAAGTTTACACATTGGAGATGATGGATGAAGAAGCGATGAAGGACTATCATGGATCCGGCATGGGCAAGGCGATGACCGCCATCGAGTTAGCCGCCAGAGTCAAAGAAAAGTATGCCGAATCCTGGATCATCAAAAACGTTCGTAAAGCCATGGCCCTTTCGGCAAAGTACGGCTGCACACATACACGCGCCTTCGCCGATGTGGATACCAAAGCGAAACTTGAAGGTGTGAAAGCGTTGATCCGCGCCCGTGAAGAGTTCCGTGGAGTCGTGGATATACAGGTAGTCGCCTTTGCCCAGGAAGGGATTGTTCGTGAACCCGGCGCGGCGGATTTGGTCCGCCAGGCCATGGACCTGGGCGCGGATGTGGTCGGAGGCATCCCCTGGATCGAATACACCGATGCGGAAATCGCTGAACACATAAAAATAATCTTCGATATCGCTGAGGAGTATGACAAACCTGTTTCCATGCTGGTGGATGATGCCGGCGACCCGGGACTGCGTTCCTTAGAGGTCATGGCGCTGGAAACCATCCAACGCGGCTGGCACGGTCGCTCTTTGGCCCACCACGCCCGCGCGATGGCGCTTTATCCCAGACCCTACTTCCAGAAAGTGGCTGCCTTATTGAAGAGAGCACAGATGGGTTTGGTCAGCGATCCGCATACCGGTCCTTTACACGCTTGCGTGCGTGAGTTGCTTGAGGAAAATGTGTT
This sequence comes from Promineifilaceae bacterium (SeqCode), assembly GCA_049650305.1. Taxonomy (GTDB): domain Bacteria; phylum Chloroflexota; class Anaerolineae; order Promineifilales; family Promineifilaceae; genus UBA11865. Next base: position 9,533 of record JBARZW010000303.1, on the reverse strand, counting down.
GGTCTGTCTTGGAATGGACGACATTTCAGACGCATACTACCCATATGGGCGCAATAATTTGTTAGAGGTGGCTTTTCTGGTATCCCACCTACTGTGGATGACCACACGGGCAGATATGGAAACGCTTTACGACATGGTTACTACACGGGCTGCTGAGGCAATCGGTCTGAAAGACTTCAACCTGAAAGCAGGTGCTCCGGCGAACCTGGTCATCCTGGATGAACCCAACGTATTGGAAGCACTGCGTAACCATGCCCCCCCAACTCATGTGATCAGTCATGGCAAACTCATAAACCAGGATAAAGTAAATAAATCCCCATAAACACCATCATTCGGTTCACGCAAAGTCGCGGATAACGTCATGAAAAATATATACATAATCTGTTCCCATTGAAAATCCAAAAACTTTAGCGTTCTCCGCAACGAATAACTGATTCCCAGCAATAATTCAAAATGTGAAATGGACATGAATACAAAAGAATTCATAAGCGTTCAGTTAGTAATAAACGATAAGGAAGTGAGTGCAGAAGTCCCTGGTGATTTGAACCTACTACAATTTCTACGCGTGGAACTGGGGCTGATGGGGACCAAAAATGGCTGCGAGAAAGGCCACTGTGGTTCCTGTAGCATAATCTTCGACGGTAAGGTCAGACGCGCCTGCCTGGTAAAGATGAAAAAGGCAGCTGGTGCCCGGGTTGAAACCATTGAAGCGCTGTCCAGGAATGGCGATCTTCACCCCATCCAACAGGCTTTTATCGAGACGAACGCCGTGCAATGCGGATTCTGCACTCCCGGTATGATCATGGCTGCCAAAGCCCTGTTAGATGCGAACCCAAGTCCCACCAGCGATGAAACCAGAGCCTTTCTGACTGCAAACCGCAATCTGTGCCGCTGTACGGGTTATGTAGCCATCATTGAAGCTATCCAATTAGCAGCCAAAAGAATAGCGATGGGCGGCGATTTCCAGGTGCTGCCCATCGCCAGTGAATTAAATGACAACCCCCAACTGAAAGGTAAATCTATCAGGAAGGTCACCGGCGCCTGTGTCTATGCCGATGACATTGTCATGGATGACATGATTTATGGCAAGATTCTCTGGGCCGCCCACCCCCACGCAAAGATACTAAACATCGACACAGCTGATGCAGAAGCCATGAATGGCGTCGCCCTGGTGCTGACATCAAAAGATATACCCGGGTTGAATCAAGCCGGTCTAGTCGTTCGCGACCAACCTGCAATCGCGGCTGAGAAGTCCCGTTACATTGGTGATTCCGTGGCTTCCGTTTTTGCAGAATCCCCACAAATAGCCAAAAACGCTTTGGACAGGATCTATGTGGAATACGAAGTTTTACCCGGCGTCTTCACTCCCCAGGATGCTGCTAGACCGGGCGCCCCTAAAGTTCACGCTGACGGAAACCTGGTCAAACACGCCTCCATCATGCGCGGGGACGTCGATAAAGCATTTGCTGAGTGCGAGGTGGTCATCGAGAATAACTACACAACCCCCTTTACCGAACACGCTTTTTTGGAACCAGAATCAGGCGTTGCCTACCTGGATACGGATGGTGGCGTGATCTTGGAGATAGGCTCCCAAACCGTTTTCGATGATAGAGTCCAACTCTCCGAAATCCTGAACCTTCCCGAGGATAAAATTCGTGTGATCCAGGCCCCTCAGGGCGGATCGTTTGGGGGCAAAGAGGATCTGATCCTCCAACAGCACCTGGCCTTGGCCGCTCTACGTACCGGTCGGCCGGCAAAGATCACCCTGACCCGGGAAGAATCCATGAGAGTACACGCCAAACGGCATCCAGCCTGGATGCGCTTCAAAACCGGTGCGGACAAAAATGGACACGTTCTGGCGATCGAAGCAGATATCACCCTGGATGCAGGCGCATATAAATCTCTGAGTGTTGAAGTGCTTGAAAACACGGTTGTTTTTGCCTGCGGGCCATATTTCGTTCCCAACTTGAGGGTCGAAGGGAAGGCCTGGTATACGAACAATGTTCTGTGCGGAGCGATGCGCGGCTTTGGAGTCAATCAGATTGCGGTAGGGTTGGAGCAGCAGATGGACGCCATGGCCAGAGCCTTGGATATCGATCCCTTCGAATTCAGGGCCATCAACGCAGTGGTAGCCGGACTGCCAACGGGTGCAGACCACGTTCTGGAAGAGGGTGTAGATGGCATCAAAGAGACCATCCTAGCGGCACAAAATGCTTACCAACAGATCCTGTTACCAGCGGCGGAGAACGGAAAAAAGATTGGTGTGGGTGTCGCCTCAGCAGTGAAAAACGTTGGATTTGGACATGGGATCCAGGAAAGTGCCGCTGCCGAAGTAAGGCTCAACGCGAATGGTGATGTACAACTTAACATAACCCATCATGAATATGGGCAGGGAGGTTGGGCCGGACAGATAAAGATCGCCAGCAATCAACTGGGAATTCCCGTCAATAGAATTGAAGTCTTACCCCCTGACACTGGGGTAACGCCCCGAACAGGTCCAACAACCGCCTCTCGTCAGACTTTCCTCACCGGAAATGCGATCGTGATGGCGTGTCAGTTGCTAAAGGAAGAGATCTATGCTCGCGCTGCTGAAGTCCTAAATGTCGAACCACAAAGATTGACATGGGAAGTTAACCGCGTGGTTGATGAAGTGTCCGGAAATGTAGTTGAACTTAAAGAATTGGGGGATCAATTCATAGTCAAAAAAATATACACATCGCCACCGACGGACCAGATCCTAGAGGGTGGAGAGAGCCATTACGGTAAAGTGGACTTCAAGTCAAGAGTGACCCACGTGATGTATTCTTACACCACCCAGGTTGCGATTGTCGAAGTGGATACTAGGACCGGGGATGTGAAGGTTTTGACCATCATCGCCGCCAATGACGTCGGCAAGGCTCTCAACATTCAGATCATCAAGGGGCAAATCGAAGGGGGAGTGATGATGGGCTTGGGTTACGCCCTGTCAGAGCATTTTCTGGTAGAGAACGGGGTGAATCTTACCGATTCGCTGCACAAAGTGGGCCTCCCCACGGCAAACCAGACGCCTGAGATCTTGCCCGTAATCGTGGAGGTGCCCCACCCGTTCAGCCCCCAGGGATTGAAGGGATTTGCAGAGGCGCCCTCCCTGGCGACTGCTCCTGCGATCCTGAACGCAATCTATGATGCCATAGGGGTTCGAATCACTGACATTCCAGCGGACAAGGGCAAAGTTCGTACCGTTCTTAAAAATTAACCGGCTTTTCTATCCAGCTCAATCAAGATTCTGAGAGCTTCGATAGCTGTCCTGATAGCGCGATCGCTGTGGAATAGTTCCTTCTCTTCTTCAGTATCCGGTAGGCCCTCCCCAGTAGCGATCATCATCATCACACCCCCGGCGCGCACTCTGTTTATGCTCGACAAGATAAATATAGCCGCGGCTTCCATCTCCGAACAGATCGCGCCTCCATCAACCCAGGCTTTCCAGCGTTTCCGCAAATGGTCTGCTACCGGCATCCTTTTCGCTTCGACTTCCCCGTAAAATGAATCTTTAGATTGAGTGACTCCCACACGAAAAGGTAATCCCAGTTTTATCGCTGCTTCCCGCAGGGCCAGGACCACGTCGATATCGGCGACAGCCGGGAATTCTAATGGCAGATATTGGCGGGTGGTGCCCTCATCGCGGATCGCTCCTGTTACGATGGCTAGGTCGCCTGTTTTGATGCCCGGCTGAATTCCCCCTGACGTCCCCACTCGAATAAATGTGTCCGCGCCAATTCTGATCAGCTCTTCCACCGCGATAGCAGCAGATGGACAGCCGATACCTGTGGAAACCACGGAGACCATCTCTCCATCCAGACTGCCAGTATAGGAGGTGAATTCTCGATTCTTCGCGACTGGGAGAGGATCGTCAAAAAAAGCTGCGATCTTTTCACAACGCCCCGGATCTCCGGGAAGAAGGACATAGCGGCCGACATCCCCAGATTTGAGCTGGATATGATATTGAACCATTTCTTTAATCTTCATTGAATTACTCTTCTGAAAAGCCTTTATAACGGAAACACCCCTTAACTACATCCCTAACTATTTTTGAGGATTCATTCTTTGTGGGAAATAATGCCCGCAAAATCCCAATTATTGGCTCATGATCTGGAACAAGTATGAGATGCACCATTATCAATAGACCTAAAACTCCTCCGAGCAGTATACGGTGGGCTAAATGTTGGATTTTATGAAAAGGAACACTATTCTACACCAGAATCATATCTGTATGTCGTCAAATGGAATGGGACAAAATGGTAAATTCGCTAAGAGACACTTTTTCAGGATCCAATTATTTAATACTGCATTCTTAAGTCAACACCTTCGCCATTTTTGAAAGTACTTACTCATTGACCATTGTGAACCCTCCACTTGTCCATGATATCAGACTAAGACCTCTGTCCAAACTTTGGGGTTCACTTAAGTGAACCTGGTATCCCCATAGTGTCACGATCAATAACCGGCTCGATTTTGACCGTCTCATCACTACGAATTGACTGGGCTGCTTGCTCTAAAGCTTCTTCAATGAAAACTCGATTAGTAGAAAATGGTAGGTCTGATTGCCACGAGTAAGTAATCGTTGTATCCACATGTCTACTGCTTACCTTAGGAACTGGATCTATCCTTGCTACCTTACTATTATCAACCCAGATTGGCTTCGTTAATTTCCCCTAGAAATGCTTCTAGGCCGAATGTTAATCGATCTACCGAGTGATTTGCACGTTAACCATAGTTTGAGCATAGATCTTAACCAAGGTTTATACTTGGGAACGCAACCCTTGGCCGGTAAGAAGTTGGCTTATGATCTGGAAAGCAACGTCCGGTTTGGTTTTTGATTTGCGGATTCTGGCTGATGCTTTGCATCAGCCAAGGCGATTGGCAATAGGTCGTTTATCTAAAGAATCCGATGCTAGCGCCAATCGCCAAATATCGCCATCCTGGCCGCCATTTTACTCAAGGGAAGCTGGCTTAGCGAAGCTGAACGACGTTCAGCTTCGCACGCTTACTTTGTCGGCCGGCGATGGTCGGCCTAGGTGGCTTTGGGAGGCGTGGCGATCTATGCCGTGCTCGTCCGGGCCGAGGCTTCGGTGGTCAGATCGCCTGTAATCGGCGACGATCTACAGGGCCGGTCACCACGGGGCGCGGTCTTCTAGCAGCGCTTCATTTCTGGGGGCCGTCCGGCCGCAGTACGTGATCGTCTCGACCGGGGAGGGGAACAACTACGGTCATCCGCATGAGGAGATGTTGGATAGGGCTGCTGATGTTGGCGCGGCAGTGCTGCGGACGGATGAACTGGGGACAATTGAGGTTGTTACGGATGGACAGGTGATGTGGTGGGAAGCAGAGTCATGAGATTATGGCCGATATTGCCGAGTGATTATTGGGTTAATTTCCATTGGTGCTGGTCGCTCTAGGTCAGATACTTAATGTTCCCAGTGTTAGCAGCAACAAAGTTGACGGGTTGGGGATGAGTCGTCGCATATGCCTTCTGCGGTTCCTGGACTATCGGGGTCAAATCGCTTCTAACGGCTGTCCAGGCGCTGCTAGCCAACTGAAACCGGCGGATGACAGACTTAACGGGAATAAAGTGCTTCTAAATCTTCCCTCCAAAAAAGGACCTGGCTAATTACTATCAAGGCTCTCGTTCCGCGCTTCATTCTCAGGACTATCCTGCAATGGCCTGCATCCTTGACTAACGCCGCTGGGCTCCCATTTCCAGAAGGAACGGATGTGTGAAATGGAACAGCATGTAGGACCAGATGTTTTCACCAACCATTGTGCACGGCTATAGATGAGTTTGCTTTCAGAACAAGGGTAACCAATAGTTTGTTGCCTTCCTCATTATAAACTGTTCTAATGCTCGAATCAGGTCTGTTGAGTAAAATGCTGTAGGATGGTCTCGAGCCTACTATCCGATTTATGGCCGGACGTAGGACGGCGAGCCGCAGTACGGTATGGAGTTCAACTCGTATGGCAATCGTCTATCTGGGCTTAGCATGGATGCTGGGACTTTACCTGGCTTCAGTCTCCAGATTGCCCGTCGGACCATGGTTGCTGGCGAGTATTATTTGTCTTCTTGCCGCCATCATCCTCATTCGACAGGCGAAACCATGGGTATGGGCCACATGTCTGGTGCTCTTGTTCCTCGGAGCGGCTCGCTTTACGGCCACCGGAATGCAAACAGATCGGGGCAATATTGCCCGTCAAGTCGACTTATGCCACGCGCAAGCCGGAGTTGATAATCCAATCCACCGATCTATTTGTTCCCTCAGAGACCGAGTTCAGGACACAATCAAGAAACAGCTATCTAATCCACAGGCCGCGCTGCTGGCTAGCGTTCTCCTGGGAGAAAAGAATAGTTTACCACTCGAAATGCAGGAGCAGTTCAGGGACACCGGCCTGAGTCACATCTATTCTGTGCCAGGACTTCTTATCGTTATTTTCGCGGCTGTTCTGTTCAAAGGTAGTCAGCCGATTGTCGGCCAACGTTGGTCGGTCGTGGTAGCATTGGTTGGCATCGTTCTTTACGCTGTCCTTCTTGGTGCCGACACAGCTGTTCTGATAGCCGTCATTATGGGTGCCATCTATGTCGTTACTGCTCGTTACGAGGTTAGCTCGAGGCTCGCCTTGGCTTGGCTATTCGCCTTTGCGACCCTCATAACCCTAGTTGACCCAACCATCCTCTGGGACGTGAACTTACAACTGGGCTTTGTCGCGGCGATAGGACTGGTTGTATATGCTGAGCCCTTAAGTAAGTGGACCCATACTAGCATCCAGCGAGTGTTGCCCCTGGCAGTAGCTAAGCGCCTGACCTTTTTGGTATCGGATGTGCTGATAGCCACATTGGCAGCAACACTACTCGTGCTTCCCCTGGTCTTGGTGCATTTTGACCAGGCGACAGTAGTCAGCCCCTTAGCCAATCTTCTCGTATTACCCGCCCAATCAGGGGTAATAGCATTTGGTATTCTATCGACATTGATAGGCATGATCGTCCCCGCAGTAGGGCAAGTTTTAGCCTCGGTGGCCTGGCTCTTCTTGACTTACACCATCGGTCGCGTACGCTTCCTTGCCAGTCTGCCTGGTGCCTTAGTTTCTGAGGCTTTCACACCCTTTCACGTTGTGGCCATCTACGCTCTGGTTTTTGGGCTAACCTGGTTGGTTTGGCTAGGACCCGAGAGAAGAGGGGAGTTACTGCGAGGCCTGAAGTATAAATCAGCGTAGACTGAAGCAGTTCACACCAGATCCACAATTGCCTATCATGTCGCACCAGAGTTCCTAGATTCATTCGAAGGCTTGAGCAAGCCCTGGCTAATCTGGAGACCGGGAAGCCCGGCCAAGAGCCAGAGTATAGCGGTCAGAGGAGCCGAAATGTCAGACTGAATTCCACGTCCAGCGTATCCACAAAAGCATCCAGAAAGCGTACGGAGTTCTCCGCGCTGATGTAATCGTCCAGCGAATCTGGGAAAAGCGTTAATTGATTGCGAGCCAGACCTTGAATGTGACCCATCACCAACCCCCGAGTGGATAGATCGTGTAGCTAGACCTATTATCCTTCAAGACAGGGTTTTCACACGGCAAGGAGACACACGAACACGATAACGAGAAACAAGAGGTTGGAAACCTTTCGCGTTTTTACCCTTCTGGTCGTTGGAGTAGAAGGTTAAACCAACAGTAATCTCAAGGCTTCGCTTCCCACCACATCTGCTCCCCATCTGTAATCGCATTAATCGTCCCCAGCTCATCTGTGGGCAATATTGAAGTGATCACACACGCGGCCATGCCCGACACATCTCTCTCTAGCGAGCTGTTGCGGTTCCCCCTTTCAGACCACGTCTATCGCTCTGTTTATAGCAGTTCCATACGGGGCGAATATTGACCTACCCGATGAAGTTCCATAATAAGGGGACGTGGCGAAGATGAAGAGCGCCCCATGATGACTGGCCTTACCACCGATGCCTCCACGCCGACCAATACTGTGAAAATTAGCACGCCGCCTAGAGCGAGCCGGCGGATCAGCGCCGGCCGATGAAAGGTAGCATGCCTGGCTGAACGCGGTTCAGCTTCGCAAAGACGGCTCCCCCTTAGCAAGATAACGGTCAGGATGGCGATATTGGGCGATTGGCTGTAGATTGCAGAATTCCGAAATAATCGATCTGCCGCTAATTGCCAAAGCCGCAAATCAAAAACCATACCAGACGTTCGCTACCAGGTGCTGGGAAAGCTTGCCAAGGGAATAGTGTAGGAGCCAACCGGCCGCTGGCACTTCAAACGGACTGGTGTATGAATCACATTTCTCACGGGCTTTTTACGCCCAACATCTTTTGCTTGGCTGCAGTGGTATAATCAACGTCGTTTAAATGCCCGACTATCTTTTGGGATATTTAATAGTTAGGCCGCTGGCGCAAGCTGTTTGTTGCAAAGGTTGGAGACGAGGAGCCAGCATGCAGAATACCTTCAGAGAAAAAACAGTAATCGTAACTGGTGCTTCGGGCGGAATTGGCAAGGCGATTGCCCTTCGACTATCTGATGAGGGAGCTTGGCTAGCTCTTGCTGCACGCAGTGCCCAACGCCTTGGCTCATTGGCTGTGGAGTGCGAACAACGCGGGAGTAAAGCCATAGCGATACCCACTGACGTGGCAGATGAATCTCAGTGTAAAGTCCTGATCCAACGCACACAAGAAACGTATGGCCGTATCGACATGTTGGTGAATAATGCTGGTATAGACGTTGTTAGCAAACTGGAAGATTTGCCCAATTTGCACCTGTTTAAGCGGGTTGTTGACGTGAATTTCTATGGCACTGTACATTGCGCCTACTATGCACTACCCTATCTCAAAGAGACACGCGGGCGGATCGTGAACATCTCCAGCTTGGGTGGACTGCTGGCAATCCCGTTCAATACTTCCTATGTTGCTAGTAAATTCGCTCTGATAGGATTCTCTGATTCACTACGTATGGAAGTGGAACAAGCTGGAGTCAGTGTGACGGTAATCTGCCCTTCCTTAGTAGTTACAGAATTCCACGAGCGGTACATGGACGAGAATGGACAGCCCAAAGGATCAACCGGCCGAGCGATTTACACTGAGCACACGATGACTGCTGACCAGTGTGCGCAGATCGTTCTTCGAGCGGCGCGACGGCGCAAGCGACAGGTTGTGATGCGACCTGGCCCTCTGGCACTCTGGCTAAAGCTGATTGCCCCTGGCTTGGTAGATCGGCTGACTATTTCAAGATTCCTGCGCCCGGCTGTCAAGAGGACCCTAGATGACAAGCAAAGGTGACCATGGCGACTCTGCTATCTATCAGAACAAAAGCTGGATCCGGTAATGTCAAGCAGCCAGCGGCCCAACCCCCGCTGGAGCTGACTGCCTAATCGCCGCTCGATTTCGAAGTACGCGCGGCCAAGTGGGTGGTTTTGGTCAGGAGGTGCAAGCTGCAAACCCGGCAGCAACTCAGCTTTTCCGTTGGACCGCCGAATCTAATCGGTAGCCATACTATCGACTAGAGCCAGC
>JBARZW010000302.1:0-6096 GCA_049650305.1 Promineifilaceae bacterium (SeqCode) | reverse complement strand
GAACTTCATCCTCCTTCGGAGTAGGTTTTTCTACCTCTTTGAGCTGAAGAACATCCGGTGGCCCGTATTTTGTGCACACAATCGCTTTCATATGGGTATCTTTCCTTATTTTAGGTGTGCTCACTTTAACTTCGTTTATATCTGTTTTGTAGACCCGGAAGTGATTGCAGATGAATTGACTAATCTGTTAGAAGATTCTTAAATAGACTAGCTATCGGGCTTCATTCAGTCGCTACTCCTGTTAGTCGAACCAACTCATCCCACAACCTTTTTCCTAATACCTCGTCATTCATTGCCTTATCGGGTTTTTCGACGCGTTTATCCAGTTTGAACAACGCTCCATTGATTGCCCTACGATCTCGATGCGAAAGCATCAGATTTGCTATTGGTTCACCCGCGACCACAGGTGGCTTTGCAATGAGTACCGTCATTACCTTCCAGAAGAAACCCATAAATCCGGTTGGCCACCTTTTCTTTAACTCTGGATCTGTTTTGTCGATGATGAGTGTTGTACCAGGCGTCCATGCTACAGAGGAGATCTTTCCAGCATATTGCCGAGCCATCTCCGCGGCAAGCACACGGTGGCATGTCTTGGTCCTTTCGTATGCGGTTTCTGTCTTGTGATTTCTGATGCTTTCAAGATCATCCCAGTCGATTTCTTTATAGGATGGATTGATAACATGAAGGACCAATCCGTCTGATTGCTGCATCCTTTCTACCAGCAGCTGGGTGAAAAGAAACGGTCCCATCACGTTCGTAGCAAACATCAGCTCATGACCGCTGGGCAAGATGTTCGGACCCCCTTGCACTAATTTGAATGGGGCGACAGCAGAGTGTATTAGTCCATGTATCATCGGAAACCGGTTCATAGCCTCCACTGCTGCGAGCCTCACTGACTCCATATCAGAGAGGTTGACAACCAGCGTGGCAATGTCCGATTCCTCGGACTCGATCCGGGCTTCAGAAAGAGCGATGCGGATAGAATTCGCCCTGGCTTCTAATGCTTCGAGCTTACGCCCGAGTAATACAACTCTAGCGCCACGTTTTGCCAGCGCAACCGCAGCACCCCCCCCAATGTTACCGGTGGCTCCAGTAATCAGTATTGTCTGTTTATTCGTCATTTTGATAATCTCCGCTGTAATTTTATGATGAGTTGCTGATATAAGTGGATGTCTCCGTTGGTTGTAAACTATCTTTGGCAGTCATCGTTTTTTCTCCTCTTTGACTATTCCGAGAGATCTGCTCATTTGAACTTCATTTTGACATCTGACGCATCTGCCTGGCCGGGTTCAACGCAAATGACCGAAATCAATGGCAAGCCTAGGGAATAGAGTCGGCGAAGAAGGCCCTGTAAAGCGGCTTGGTCGACGGTGCCGGTCAGGGTGGTGACCGGCGGACTGTCATCCTCGCTTTCGACCGCAACGGTCATCCTCCTGTCCCAGTCTGCCCAACTTTCACCCAGGTGTCCCTGCACTTTAATTTGGTAGGTTGCCGGTCGGTCTAGCGTCAGCTTTCGATTGACTGCCTTCATCATTTAATTCCTCTTACACCTATAGCATATACGCAGGGTGGTATTAGTGTCTTACCCCGAACGTGTTATTCAGGGGGTTAATTTCATAGAGTGCCTGCTTCCCGCATCCACTGAATCAGGTCGGCATTCATAGTTGCCATTTCTCTTTCTTCAGGAAAGCAACATTGTCACTCCCCTGCAAACTCTTTCCGGATGAAAACCAGCGGCATTCCGGTGGCAAGGACCACAACGCTGATATACAGGATGGGAGCGATAATACCGGCGATCGCCAGCCACTGTTGAGATATTTCCACCTTACTTGTTTCATTTCTAGTATTTGTAATCACTTTGAATCTCCATATTCAATAGTTGTTCAGCCGGTCTAGCTTATTGGCAATTCCAAGATTTTATAATCAGAACGTGGAACGTTGATATCGATCCGCTTACTAGCCTGACAGGTAGATCATCTGTAATTTGGCTTGGGTTGTTATTGCCTGTCAACTTGATTAGCTCTTTCTACAATTGGGCGAAAAACCTTATCCATAACGATCTTATCCAGTAGGCCTGGGGCTATCACTTTCAGCCAACTGGAAATCGGCCCAGGCCACATAAGCACTTCTCGTTTTCGTTGTTTGGCTGCTTTTATGATGATCTTTGCGCATTCTTCAGCAGTCATCATTTTCTCGGTGTATATCGCCCGACCTTCTTTGCCGCGAGGTTTGCCGTCTTTATCCAATAACCGTTCGTGAAACTCGGTAACAACCCAATATGGAAAAATTACCGTAACACTAACCCCGCTTTTGCCCAGCTCCATTCGTAATGAGTCTGAGAAGCCTGTAACGGCATACTTACTTGCGATGTAGGATGTGTTGTAAGGAATGGCAAACTTTCCCCCTAAACTGGAAACATTGACGACTCTCCCACAGCTATCTTTGAGATATGGCAGGGCGAAATAGGTACACTGCACCAACCCAGTGAAATTCACCTCCATAACTCGCTTGAAAAGATCTAGATTCGGTAATTCGGCAAATTCACCAGCTACACTGAAGCCTGCATTATTGACAAGCATATCAATGCGACCGAAGTGCTGAATAGTCTGATCGATCAAGGCCGTACAGTTTTGCTCGTTTGAAACATCAGTCGGGATCGATATAGCAGAGCCACCGCGATTTTGACATTCCTTTACTAACGAATCTAATCGTCCGGCATTTCGAGCTGCAAGCGACAAGCTGGCGCCTTCGTTTGCAAGTTGCAGAGATAGTGCTTTCCCTATTCCGCTGGAGGCTCCGGTTATAATGATGACGTGATTTTGAAAAGTTTTTGTTTTCATTTCTGTGCCTCTTTCAGTATACCTTTCGTCTGGTTATCCAATTTCAGTACACACGATTCTTGCTCATAGAAAGCACTTTAGTGCTGCTTCAAGCGATTGCCAGAGGCACGCCTTCGGCGATTCGCTTACTACGAACCATAATTCGATAGCGTTTATATCAATTGGATTTTTCAACCACCCAATGCAATATCACATCCAGGACTAGTTTGATGTTACCAACCTGGCAATGGTTTTGGGCATGCTCCTCTGCAGTGAAGATCCGGCCGGTGACCGACCGGGCATTTGGCAAACCATTCATATTATTGTGGTATTCCTTGAGTGGAATGATTTGGTCTTCTTCCCCGGCCAAAAGCAAAACATCCTGACGGATCTGCTCAGCTACATCCGAGACGGAGTAGTGCTGTAATTTTTCATTCCACTCTGCCGGGGTACTGGCGCCGGTGATATACATCCACTGGCTGATAAGTTGCTCAGCCTGGGCACTCATGCGCATAGAAAAATAAGCAATCCGGTTATATATCGAAGGATTTCTCAGGAACCACTTGTATATCGCCCCTTGCAGGCCGCTACCATGCAAATCGTAGGGGGTAACGTCAAAGGCAACGACCCGGGCTATGCGATCATCAAAAGCAGCCGCCCGTGGTGCCAGGTAACCACCCATTGAGAGGCCAACCAAGGTGACATCGTGAAGACCGAAGTAGTCGAGAACAGCAGATGTCGGTTTTTCCCATTCATGGGTCATGTAGAGGTTGCTTTTACGGCGAGCCGCTCCCTGGCCAGGGCCTTCGAACAAGATGACTTCATAACCGGCATCGACGATGTATCGGGCAACCAAATACAATTCTTCCATAAAGGAATCATGGCCCCCGATAAAGATGATGGTCCCTTTGCTATTTTCCAAAGAAAAGCGCAGTATCGGCATCACCCCACTTTGATAGGGAATTGAGCATCGTTCCATTGGCTCACCCTGAACAGCCGTGTAAAAATGGTCATAGAATTTATCGTACAATGCCATCTTTTCCGGATCTTTCGGAGAAGTAAAGAACTCGGCTACACGGTAACCAAATGCAGCTGCAAGGTTCTGCCCCTCAGAAGCCTTCTGATCTGCAAACGCAATCAGATCGCGGTGACACTCACCCACATCCTGGATACTCGCGCCTACTTGCTGAGCATCCGTCTGTGTCCAATAGCCAAGTGAGTACAAATGATTAATCCTGAAGTTAAGTTGTTTATTTTTGTGGAATGATCGGTAGCCAACTGGAAATGTAAAATCATTTTGGGTTCTCATGTTATTCGGTTTCATTTGTTTTCCTTATTAGTTATAAATCTAATCTCATCTCGAATTGATTCTGACCCCATCCAGGAAAAGTGGACACGATATTTGAAATCGAGATACAAGCAGCCTCTTCAATAGGCGTGTCTTCACTAATTGTGATCACGCTTTTTGTCATTACCCGTTTAACTTCGTATTTGCTGAGCAGCTGGTTGGATTCATACACACTGAACGTAGTGGCAGATGAAGGACCTGCATGGAGCAAATCCCCTTCCGTAACGGTGCCAACGAGCTTGCCACGCTTGTCAACGACGGGAAGGAGGCGTATGCGTTCTGTGCGCATTAAGCCGGGTGCGTCAAACAAGGTCATGTCAGGATGTATGGTGATTACTGGGTGGGACATTTGTTCTCTAATAAGCATCTTTTCAACTCCTTTCGTAGTGAAACTGCGAATGTGAATTTCATTTTCCTTGATCGTGCAACCTCGTTTCATTCCGTTTGAGATTGCCATCTTTCATTCACTTGCAGCATAATCGCAAGGTAGTATTAGTGTCATACCCCGAACGTGTTAATCAGAGGGTTAATAGCAGGATTGGGGATTTCAGAACTTGGAAGGAAAAAAGGAGGCCAGCGGTTATACACACGCCTTCCTCATATTGAAGATCCCTGCTCGTCACCCCTCCGGTATGGATTTGATGAACTTACCCACAAGGTCGATGATCACCGATTCGTATTGCCATGATTCTCCCCCTAACGGTACGTGGTACAATGGATCCGCGGTCGTGACGATAATCATGTCGAGGTCATCCAGTAAGACAATATAGTTCCCGCCATGTCCCGACGCGTAGTTGAAATAACGGTCGCCTGACCTGGCGGACCACCACTGATAGCCATACCCGAGGTCGCGAAAGAAACCGTATCTGCTGGTTATACCGGGTATCCACCCACTGAAATTCATACCCTCTGAGTACCTTTGCAGTGAATCACCAACCCAGTCGACCGAAAGGACCTGATTCCCCTCGTATTCACCGTCGTTGAGATATAACAGGCCGAATTTGGCCATATCACGAGCCGTAACGTAGATTTCAAAGGAGCCGAAGTTGTAGTTATCTGCATCGGCGGTCCAATCGACTACCTCTGCGTCAATCGGCGAGAAAAGATGCTCCTGACCGTATGACTTGAGATCTGTTTCGCACGCCCGTGCCACAATAACCCCCAGGAGATGGGACGTCAGATTGCTGTAACCGAACTCGGTTCCCGGATCGCTAGTGAGAGGAAAATCAACGATGTGGGGCAGCCAATGCCAATTGTCACTAAAAAAGAGAATATCCATATAAGGAGGTGTGGTCTCCTCCCAGGGATATCCGGCGCGCATCTGCAATAAATCCCGGATAGTGATCTGCTCCTTCCGCGGATCATCTATTTGATCGGCGAATTCCGGGAAGAAATCCATCATCTTCTGATCCACGCTTGACAGACAGCCTTGCTCCAGTGCAATCCCGACTAAGGCCGAGGTAAAACTCTTCGTCGCCGATTTTAGATTGGTTTTCTTCTCGACTGACCCTCCGTTAAAATACCCCTCCGCAATCAGTTTGCAATCCTTAATAACAAGCAGCCCATAAATGGATTCCAGTTCAGCCGCATTGTGATATAGCTCCGCCACAGGCATCGGATCTAATCCCTGCTCTGCAGGTGTCGACACCTCCCAGTCATACCCGCGCAGCTGCGTGTATTTAACCGCTTTCAGATCCTCGGACGAAGGGCTAAATCCGACCAGCATTTGTCACGAACAGCGTGTATCACCACTCGCCGGTCAAAGCGCGCGCAATAGCCATAGCTATAAAACCG
Organism: Promineifilaceae bacterium (SeqCode); assembly: GCA_049650305.1. Lineage (GTDB taxonomy): Bacteria > Chloroflexota > Anaerolineae > Promineifilales > Promineifilaceae > UBA11865. The sequence continues at coordinate 135 of JBARZW010000302.1, read as the reverse complement.
ACACCTAGCCCACCGAGCAGTCCGACTGCAGTATTTCCAGTTAGAATTCCTATGGCCAAGCCGAGTATCAGGCAGCCAACGAATACCAGGCCGCTGGTTCCCGATTTCTTGGATTTTTGCTTCTCGTCAGACATC
>JBARZW010000301.1:0-14397 GCA_049650305.1 Promineifilaceae bacterium (SeqCode) | reverse complement strand
CTCTACATCTTGGGAGTTTGCCTATAAGGGCAAACTCCACACCATTAAGATGCAAAAAGGCCAGGCTTTGCAGCCTGGCCTTTTCAGGCATCTTTGCCGTGAACAATCGAATTTATTAGTGGGTGGGAATTTGGGGTCTAAATTTATAGCCGTATATTTGTTATGATAAATATCTTGGTTGCTCTTCTACTAGCTCCATTGCATAGGAAATGCCGGCTACCTTCTTGTTTCATTCCATAAACGCATGTCCGAATTTCTTCCCATATTGATCATGAACTGAGGTTGATACTTCAGATAATATAAATCGCGTATTATTGAGGAACGATACAATATTATATGATGGCTCAAAAAAAGGTTAGAGTGCCCGGCAATTGCAGACCTGTTGGCATACACCTTCGGTTGGCTGACATCGATAGGATGCTCTGAATGGTTGGCGATAGAATGTCCGGCCACATTGCTGCTTTGAGGGATCCCTCGAAAAGCTCAGATCTCGGACTGCAAAACGTTCCATTTATTCTCAGCACTGTCACAGGAGAGGAGGTTTATCATGAAAATTGGCATCGCGGTCGACTCACACGGTAGCGCAAATTCACAGCAGCGTCCCGCCCCAACTTGGGAGGGTATCAAGGGCCAGGCGCTTGCTGCTGAGGCTGCTGGGTTTGATGCAGTCTTCGTTCCTGATCATTTCCTATACCACTCGGAGGATGGGAATATCGGCTGTTGGGAATCGGTCTCTCTGGCGGCGGCGTTAGCAGCGGTCACAGATACCATCAATATCGGGCACTCAATGTTCAACGCCCCCTACCGGTCACCCGCTATTGTGGCCAAGATCGCCGCGACACTGGATGAGGTATCGGCTGGACGATATATCCTCGGCATCGGCGCCGGCAACACTCCGGCATCGGAATACGCGTCATTTGGCATCCAGGCGGACAAGCGTTACTCCCGCTTTGCCGAGGCCATTGAGATCATCCACGATCTTCTCAAGAACGGCAGGGTTGATTTTGTGGGTAAGTACTGGTCAGCTCGTGACGCCGATATGGTTCTGCGCGGTCCGAGACAACAAGGTCCACCAATCGTGATCGCGGCATGGGGGCCAAAGATGATGCATCTCACCGCTCGGTTCGCTGACGTGTGGAACGGATGGGTTCCGGTCAAACAAGGACCATCTATCGAGTCGTTCCAACCGATGGTCGACGAGCTGGAACGAGCCTGTCAAGAAGTCGGCAGAGACCCTGCCACACTACGTCGGACGCTGGACATCCAAGTGGATCCACTGAGTCTCCATGGCGAAGGCGAGAAGCCTATCGTTGGCACGAGCGAAGAGATTTCGGAAGCGATTCTGGCCTTCCGGGAGATCGGCGTTGACGGGGTTCGTTGCTACCCTTACTGGCCTATGCCCGAGACGCCGGGTGACAGGCGGAAGATGATCGAGTCTATGGCCGAGATCGTAGACTTGGTGCATGTTGGATAGGAGATCCAATTCGTATCGAAAGACTAGCAACCGTGTGGGAGTTACTGATGAAAAGCTGGTGCTAACTTAGCAATATATAAAGGCAAATGGCCTGCTCTTATCATTGGGGCTCAAACACTTGATACGAAGGAAGTAGTTGTTCTGTTCTCCTTTCAGATGACGAATCGAAAACCAAAACAGCCGGACCTTTGCAAGTCCGGCTGTCATAGGCGTTGGTCGCCGTGAACAACAAATGTGATTAGTGGGCGGGGATTTGGGGTCTAAATTTATACCGGTAAATTTGATCGCATAAAAGTTCTGGTCTCATTGTAATAGATTTGCATCGGCTGGATTGCACTGGTTAGTAAATACTAGTTCGGATAGGAGAGCTGTACGGGGAAGTTGTTGATACTTCTTGTGCTGGAAAAGGACCTCAGAATCTGCTAGACTGTCCTATGAGAGCGGCTCGAATCAATGATTGGATCGCGAAGCCTGGGTTGCCACCGTTCATAACATCGAAAAAAGGGGCTTTCGGGAGAGCCGAATCAGTTTTGCGTTCGGTTAATAGTAAGACCTTGTAGATCAATCTTATTGGCCGCTTGACTGCTCAGGAGGGCCATATCGATGGTCAGTGCACAGCAATCAGATTCTCCGAATTCCGCCCTCCCTGAGGGCACGGTTACTTTCCTCTTCACCGATATTGAAGGCTCGACCAGTTTGCTCCGCCATCTGGGCGACAAGTATATTTCCCTTCTGGAAGACCATCACCGAATTCTTAGGGAGGTCTTTGCCAAGTGGAACGGCCGGGTGGTTGGAACGGAAGGGGATGCCTTCTTCATCTCTTTTTCCAAAGCGACTGAGGCCTTGGCGGCTGTGGTAGAAGCCCAACGAACCCTTGCCGAACATGGTTGGCCGGAAGGGGTAACCGTTCGGGTACGCATGGGCCTGCATACCGGTGAGCCGTGGACCGGTTCCGGAGGATATGTGGGCATGGATGTCCACCGGGCCGCCCGCATCGCCCATGTGGGATATGGGGGACAAGTCCTGCTCTCCGAAACAACAGCCCCATTGGTAATGGACGAATTGCCCAAGGGGGTTGCTCTGCTAGATCTCGGACGACACAGGCTGAAAGACATCGCTCGCCCTGAGCATATACGGCAGTTAGTCATCAAAGCCTTGCCTTCCGAATTCCCTCCGTTGAAATCTTTGGAGATTGTGGGACCGGTGGTCTCCGGAGGCGAAGTGGTTCGAATGCCCGCCTTCCTTGAGGACGAAACGGACGACGAGCGGATCCCGGTCTTTGTCGGCCGTGAAGACGAACTGGAGCAGCTGGAGGTCGCCCTCGATAAGGCCCTAGACGGTCATGGAAATATCTTTTTCGTGGCTGGAGATGCGGGCAGTGGCAAAACTGCTCTTCTGGACGGCTTCTCTCGGGGTGCCCAAGATCAATTCTCAGATCTGCTGGTATCCCGGGGAACATGCAGTGCCTTCACTGGCACCGGCGACCCTTACGCGCCCTTCCGGACGGTTCTCCGCCAACTGACTGGGGACGTAGAGACGGCTTGGAAAGGGGGTATCGTTAGTAAAGAAGGGGCGTGTCGTCTCTGGTCGGCAATACCAGAAGTTGTAGGCGCCCTGGTTGAGTGCGGACCTAACCTCTTGGACACATTCATCCCCGGAAGAGATCTTTTGATGCGGGTAACCACGGCCGTGCCTTCGGATGGTTCTCTCATAGGACAAGTCAAGGAGATGATCGAAAAGGAGAACGAGGATCCCGGCTCGTTGCAGCAGCAGCGGCTATTCGAAGAGGTTCGGGATGTGCTGGTGGACGTGGCCAGTAAACGGCCGATATTGTTATTGCTGGACGATTTGCAGTGGGCTGACAGCGGTTCGATTAATCTGCTCTTCCATCTTGGTCGCGAGCTGACCGGTTCCCGAGCGATGGTGGTCTGCGCCTACCGCCCGGAAGAGGTCGCTATGGGTAGGGATGGTTCCCAACATCCCTTTGAGCCCCTGCTCCACGAATTTAAACGCGTATATGGCCAAGTATGGGTTGATCTAAACCGGATCCAGGGCGAGCGATTCGTCGACGAATTCGTTGATTCTGAACCCAATCATCTGGGTGTGTCTTTTCGCAAGAAACTGTATGAACATACGGTCGGACATGCCTTGTTCACCGTAGAACTTCTTCGCGATTTACAAGAGCGGGGGGACCTGGTAAAGAACGCAAATGGATACTGGTGTGAAGGAGCCGATCTGGATTGGGACAGCTTACCGACTCGTGTGGAGGGAGTGATTGAGGCTCGCATCGGGCGCTTGGAAGAAGAGCTGCGCGATATATTGAGCGTTGCCGCTGTTGAAGGTGAAGACTTCACCGCCCAGGTTATCGCCAAGATCCAACAGATACAGGAGCGGAAACTGCTTCGCACATTATCGAGGGAACTGGAGAAGCGGCACCAATTAGTCAAAGAGCGGAAAGAAGACCGGATTGGAGACATATCATTAACTCAGTACAGTTTTGCCCACGCCCTTTTCCAACGATATCTCTATAACAATCTCAGCGAAGGAGAACGTAGACTGCTCCATGGCGAGATAGGGAACATCCTAGAAGAGTTGTATTCCGATCGAGCTAATGAAATCGCTGTCCAACTTGCACTCCATTTTGATAGATCTGGCAATGATGGGAAAGCTATTAGCTATCTGCTGATTGCAGGGGACCAAGCCCGCCAAATATATGCCAATCAAGAAGCATACGCGCATTACCGAATAGCTTTGTCACTAGCCCAAGCAAATAACCAACATAATCTGGCTGCTCGTATATTGATGAAAATGGGTCTGACTCTTAGCCTAGCCTTTGAGTTTGTGCGCGCATCAGAAATATATAAGCAAGCATTTGTCGCCTGGCATAGAGCTTCAACCCTCGTCACTTATGAATCGTTGCCCATTTCACCGGAACCTCTCCGAATTCTGTGTAGCAATCCTCCTGACTTGGACCCGAACAAGAGCATCGAATCAGAACGACAGATCATCCTTTGGCAGTTATTCAGCGGTCTGGTTTTTATAACTCCAGAGGGTGACGTTCTACCCGATGTAGCCAAGCATTGGGAGGTAACCGACAACGGTTTATGCTATGTCTTTCACCTACGTAATGATGTAATCTGGAGCGATGGCCATCCAGTGACCGCCTATGACTTCGAGTTTGCTTGGCGTCGTGCCTTAGATCCAGATTCTCCGCGCGCTGTTTCGGTTTTCTTCTATGACATTCATGGCGCACAAGCATATAAATCGAGGAAAACCAGTCAATGGACAGATGTCGGCATTCGGGCAGAGGATGAAAGCACTCTTAGGATTGAGCTAAATATACCTGCGGGTAACTTCCTACAACTGATATCAACAACGGTGTTTTATCCAGTACCTCGACATGTGGTCGAGGAAAAAGGAGAAAAATGGGCTAGCTCGGGTTCCTTGGTGAGTAATGGGCCTTTTCTGCTGAAATCCTATGAACGTTTGAAACAAATAACACTTGTTCGAAATCCTAATTATCATGGCAAGTTCAAAGGCAATGTTGGTCGCATTGAGATGCCCGTTATACGCAAGCTTGAGCAAGAGAACTACTATGAGTCTTGTCTGATTGACATCGTCAATCTCAACTTTTTACCACAAGACACAGCCAATTCGGTGGTCAGACGGCATGCTGAGGACTATGTCACAGGTCCAGGTCTCGGCACTGCATATTTAGGTCTGAATCCCAGCAAACCTCCGCTTGACGATACCAACGTACGCCGAGCCCTGGCTATGTCAATCGATAGAGAAGACTTCGCCCGTAGCGTTGTTGGAAGTATGCGTGACCTGGCCGATGGGGGTTTCATACCCCCTGGTGTTTGGGGGCATACACCGGGAATATCCCTGCCCTTTGATCCTGTTCATGCCAGGAGGCTTCTAGCGAAATCTGGCTACTCAATAGATTCAGACTTATCTCAAATGTCAGCACTATGTTATCAATTGAGAGCAAACGAGTTGTTGTTTCCGATCAATAATTGGCGCGAACATCTTGGATTGAAAATAAATCCGCAAATCTTAGACTACTTTGATTTTCTTGTATATTTCGAGCGAGACCTACCGCAAATATATCGTTCAGGCTGGACTGCCGATTACCCCGATCCGGATAGCTTCATGCGATCTCTAGTCGCCAACAATCGGACCAGGTGGAATCATCCGCAACTATGGACTCTGATTGAGAAAGCTCGGTACGAGAATGACCATTCAAAACGAATAAGACTTTATCAAGAGGCTGACAATATCTTAATCCAAGAGGCAATCATAATTCCTTTGATATACGATCGTCAGAATTTGCTTATTAAACCATGGATTCGTAACTATCCATTATCTGGCTTTGAGAAGAGATTCAAAGATATCGTTGTCGCAGATAATTGATCTTGAGTTTCAAATGTTGAATCATTTGGCCTAGATCAATCTCATATTCGCCGCTGCTCTGCTGCACATCTTGTAAAATGAAACAAAGGGTTCTTTGATGGAACCAGCTGCCTGAGGTAATTAGCCATGAGAACTGATGAAACGTGGAGGCCATGCTTCCACGCATCATCCAGGTAGTTTACCGAACAGGGCAAACTACATTGCTTGAAACGTAAAACGACCGGTTCCAAGTTGGAACCGGTCGTCTGAGGCTTATTGCCATGAGAACTGATGAACCGGCAAAGCGTTTCATCTAAACAGTTTACCAAGAGGCAAACTGCACTCTTTCCTAACGTAAAACAGCCGACTTCTTGGTGAAGTCGGCTGTTCTAAGGCATTTTGCCGTGAACAATCGAATTGATTAGTGGGCGGGAATTTGGGGTCTAAATTTATAACCGTAAACGATCATCCCCTCTTCTCCGTCAGTGCGAAGCTTACGGGTGACCATCTCCACCGGCATACCAATATCAACCTTATCTGAATCGACGTCGGTCAATTGGGCAGTTACTAGCGGTCCTTCATCCAGTTTTATCAAGGCCACCGTATAGGGAGCATATCGCTCGAAACCGGCTGGCGCGTCGTATATCGTGGTGTATGAATAAATCTCGCCTATTCCGGAAAAGGTGAAAAGCTCCTTGGCCGGAGCCTCGCATTCCAGGCAAACGTCTCGCGGCGGAAATAGTTTGGTGCCGCACCTGTCGCATTCTTCGCCGACCAGGCTGTATCTTTGTGATTTCAAACGCCAATGACGTGATGTTTCCATAATTCTCTATCCTCGCAGTCTCATCAATAGTTAGACCCACCATCCGGTATAGACAGCGAACGTAGGTCCTTGTGACTTCGGTCACTATTATGCTCCACGAAACCTATCAGAAACTGCCACTAGCGTGGAAACACTGTCAAATACTATCAGAACAGGGGGATTTCTTGAGTTATGTCAACTTTGACGGCGGAATAGATGGGTGGCGGCCGTGGCCCCCGACCCACCCAGATTCTGGGTCATGCCGATTTGCGCGCCCTCTACCTGGCAGTCGCCAGCTTCATTCCGTAACTGCTGGCACACCTCAACGATCTGGTACACGCCTGTTGCTCCGGCCGGATTTCCCCTCGCTTTCAAACCACCAAAGGTGCTGATTGGAATTCGCCCATCACGGCCTATCTCCCCATCCCTGGCTAATTGCCATCCCCTTCCTGGCTCGGCAAAACCGCTCGCTTCCAGCGAAAGGGCGGCCATCACCGTGTAGGCATCGTGCAGTTCGAAGACGTCGATATCGTCAGTTGTCAGACCGGCTTCGCTTAGGGCTTTCTGGGCGCTGATTTCGGCCGCCTCCAGCCGGAGGATATTTTTGCGGTCATGCAAACCGATGTGGTCTGTTGCCAGCGCCGATCCGATGACCCTAACCGGCTTGGGCACCATATCGCGGGCCCGGTCCGAGCTGGTGACTATCACCGCCGCCGATCCGTCACCTAACGGCGCTTGATCGAACAAGCTAACCGGTTCGGCCACAACGGGTCCGCTGGCAAATCGTTCCGGCTTCAACAGGTTCCGGAACATGGCGTTAGGATTGCCGGCCCCGTTGGCGTGGGCATTGACGCTAAAGCCGGCGAAGTCGGCCAACTCCAGTCCATTCTCATACATATACCGCCGCATCATGAGCGCCGCCATCGCAGCCGGCGTTGCACCATGGATGGCCTCGTAGTCGGCGTCCATAGCCGTGCTCATGGCCGTCAGAGAGGCGCTGCCAGACTGGTCGGTGACTTTTTCCACGCCGACAACCATGGCCGTCTCGACCATGCCGCTCTTAACGGCCAATATCGCCTGGCGCATAGCCGCCCCACCTGAGGCGTCGGCCGCTTCGACCGTCACGGCTTCAATGCCACGCAGCCCGGCGAAATCGGCCACCAATGCCCCAAGGTGATCCTGGTGGCTCAAGTGCCCGGCCATCATATTGGCCACGTAGAGGGCGTCGATAGACGTCGTGTCCGCGTCATCCATCGCCGCCTCGATTGCGTACCAGGCCAGGTGGCGAATGGACGTATCCCAGTGCTCTCCGACCTTTGTCTGTCCAATTCCGATTACTGAAACGTCTGTCATGGTGATTTCCGATTTATGATTTACGATTTACGATTATCGATTTGCGATTGACGATTGACGATTGACGATTGATGAACGGCGGGCCAAGAACCAACGACCAGCGACTAGCGACCGATCCCCAATCCCCAGTCCCCAATCCCCCACTATGACATTTTCAACTTATCTCTATAGCGTGTGTAAGTCGCGTAGTCGATCTCAACCCGGCGGTCAATATAGGCTTCTGTCGTCAGGGCCCGGTCGCGGGTCTCGGTAATGTGATCGGTGACCTGGAGACTGAATGCATCGGAACCCGCTCCCGATCCATAGCTCACCAATAATATGCGGTCTCCGGGTTCTGCGATGTCCAGGGTGGCGGTCAGACCAATGACGGCCGATCCCGCATACGTATTACCGATACGAGGGCTCAACAGCCCAGGTGCGATTTGCTCAGGTGTAAAGCCAAGCATCTTGGCCACACGCTGGGGGAACTTGGCGTTTGGTTGGTGAAAAACCGCGTATTGGTAGTCGGCCGCGGTCCTGTCAAGGGCTTCCATCAAAGACTCGGCTGCGCCGATGATGTGCTTGAAATAAGCGGGTTCACCGGTGAAACGATCGCCGTGGGAGGGGTACTGGGCGTGGGCCCGGCGCCAGAAATCGGGCGTATCCGTCACGAAGGAGTAGGATCCTTCAATGATGGCCACGGCCTCCTCGCCTGGCCCAATCAAAATAGCGGCGCCTCCTGCGGCGGCCGTGTATTCGAGGGCGTCCCCCGGCCGGCCTTGGGCAGTATCCATGCCAATGCTCAGGGCATAGTGGGCCATCCCGGACCCGACAAAGCCGATTGCGGCTTGCATCGCCTCGGTGCCGGCCTTGCAGGCGAACTCCCAATCGGCGGCCTGAGTGTTCGGCACAGCCCCGATGGCCTCGGCTACGATCGTGCTTGTCGGCTTGACGGCGTAGGGATGGCTCTCGCTTCCGACCCACACAGCGCGAATTGCTCGAGGATCTACATCTGCTCGGGCCATGGCGTTACGGGCCGCCTCGATTGACATGCTAACGACATCCTCGTCAAGGCCGTTGACCGCCTTTTCAATAATGGGGACGCCGCCCTTGCCGCCAGTCCACATCTTCGATACCTCTGTAGCCGGCAATCGGAAGCGGGGCACATAGGCGCCATAGCCTACGATGCCTACCTCCTTGTTTGTTTTCATCAAACCATCGCTGGGATTGTATTCGTTCATTGTTTTCCTTTATTGTAGGGCTATGATTTCCACCTCTTCAGAGGTGGCGATTTTGGTTGGCTCCTAGCCCTCATCTAATATTTCCTGGGCCCGGGTTATGTGGATGTACTTCTCGGCGACCATCTGATCGGCTATTTCTTCAGCCCTGCTGTCTGTGGCTCCGGCGGCCATGGCTACCTGGCGCGCGTGGAGACGCATATGTCCTTTCTGGATCCCGACGGTCGCCAAGGCCCTGATGGCCGCCAGGTTCTGGGCCAGGCCAACGGCGGCCATGACCTGGGCTAATTCCGAAGCCGATTCAACGCCTAGGATCTTAAGAGATACCCTGGCGGTTGGATGGACCTTGGTCGCCCCTCCAACAATGCCAACCGCCATTGGCAGCGTCAATTCGCCAAATAGATCGCCGTTGTCATCTACGTGCCAATCTGTTAAAGATGCATATCTGCCATTCCTGGCTGCGTAGGTGTGCGCGCCGGCTTCGATGGCTCTCCAGTCATTGCCAGTCGCTATGCACACAGCATCGATGCCATTCATTATCCCCTTGTTATGCGTGGCCGCACGATATGGGTCAACGACGGCAAAGGCGTTGGCTTCTTCGATAAGCCGGGCGACGCTGGTCCCTGACACACCGAACGATCCCAGCGCCTCGGAGGGAATCGTGCAGCGGGCTGTTGCCGTGCGCCGGTCGGCCAGGTTGGATAGAATTCGCAAACCGGTCCGGCCACCGGATAATTCGGCGACTCTTGGAGCCATCGATTCTAGTGCCGTATTAATGGTGTTAGCCCCCATCGCATCGCGAACATCGTAATACAAATGCAGGACCAACATGGGTCCAACGGGTGAAACGGGGAATTGTCTCACTTCGATGTCACGAGCACCTCCGCCGAGACCGACGATGACTTTGTCGCAGCAGTTCGCAGTATGGATGAGCTCGTCTTTGTGGGCCATAAGAGCGGATGATGCAGCCTCAAAATCGACCACATCCAATATCTGGATCTGCCCGATCATCACCGGACTGGTAGCTTCGGTGAAGAAACCTCCGCCTTCCCGCACGACCTTTGCCGAGTTGCTGACAGCAGCCAAAACGCTTGGTTCCTCCACTGTCATGGGGACCAGATAATCACGGCCGTTGATCAAGAAATTGCAGGCAATCCCTAAAGGCAGCTCATAAGTACCCAGGACATTCTCGATCATCATATTGGCCTGACTGGACTGCAGCCCCTTGTCGACCAGCATTCTCTGCTCGTCCTCGGTGAGGCTTGCCCACTCGGACACAATCGCCATCCTCTCGTCTATTGAAAGTTTGAAGAATCCCGGTATACGTGAACTGCGTTCACTCACAATTCGCTCCTTAACCTGCCGTTACTGCTATTCTAAGCCGCCATCATTTAGCGCTGACGTCCCTTGACGCCGCCATCCCTTGGCGCCGCCCGCCTCAGACGACAGGCAAGAGCACCGGAGGGAAATATAACCCCTTTTGTCTGTCAATATCTATCCAAAGGGGGGAAGGCAGCATTGGGAATCGATTCTGGAGCATACGATGATGCCATAAGCAGCTTATCGCGCCCTCCGTCTCCCGGTTGGCTGATGGACCACGACTCCATTGTTAAGGGCGGAAGTTCTGTTCGCTCACACCGAAATTGTGTATTTACTCCCCTGCATCAGCACCACCCCCAATTACTGTAAATTCACCGTTCGCAACAACAATCTCGCGCGGTCTGAGACTGGAAGGCAAATAGCTCAAGGCCTCTCCTAACGTACCGCTAAGCGTATCTGCGGCCGTGTCCAACGTCGACTGGGGTGTCACTGAACCACCCAAGGAGGCGTCAATCGCCTCAAAGCGCACATGGCCATCGTCTACATAGGGGTTAAACCTGACCGTCAGCTGACCAACTAGGGGTTCATAGACATCGGCCGTGAATATGATGACACCCTCGCGGAAGGCCACTTCTGTGTTTCTGAGCGGGTTTCCCGGAATGGGACCGGTAAACAATTCCTGAATCTTAAGTATCTGGTTAATCTCGGTCTCATAGATAGTAACCGAGAAATTTCCGTCGTCGTCCGGCATTAAAGAGGCAAATCTATCCTGCACCGTTTCACTAGCCGACTGTCCGGCAGAACTCACCACTTCCACGGCTTCTCCGCCCTGGTCGACAATGATCGTTCCAGCGGCATCAAGAACATCCCCAACTTGACTGACGGTTGTCTGAGCTGTATCGCCTGCGTTCTCGATCGCCGTTTGGGCGCTTTCGGCCGCCTGCTCCACGGCTGCGCCAATGTTCTCCCCGGCCTCTCCAACAGCGTCCCTGGCCGAATCAAGAAAGCTGCTTGCAGGTGTACTCGTCGCTTCTTCCGGCTGCTCCGAACCACAGCTTATCGCCAAGCCCATCAGAACCAGCAACACAATTAATAGTGAGAACTTTTTCAGATTGCACATAAGGTAACCAAGCTGTAAGGGAACATCAATTCCGGATTTAAGAGCCGATCTTCCTGTAGATATCATACCATGCGCGACCCACTTTTTGTTAATCCATGAGCACCTCTCCACGGTTCTCCGCTGTGATTCTCAGCCAAGAATCATAAACAGCTCAGGCGTGGGGGCTACCAAGGTCATGCTTGACCCCCTATATAGCCTTGTGTAGCATATCTTTGGGATATGCCCATGCGAAGATCAAACCTAGTTGCCATACTTTTAGCCTTTCTGATGCTGCTGCTCGTACTGACCTCGGCCGTGGTGTTTCTATTAGTCCGTAACAAGGAGCTTGACCAACAGGCGATGGAGTTTTCAGGAGAAAGGGAGGCGATGAAGGTTACCAGGTCGCATTTGGAATCGGATCTGGCGGTACTTGAATCTGCCTATGAAGCCGCGCGAGAAACCCGAGAAGCCTCTAGTAGCCAGATGCACTCTTCAGAAGCCACCCTCGAAGCAATCCTAAGTAGTACTAAACCGGCGGAGCCATCTCCAGAAGCGATAGAAGAAATAACCCAAGATCCCGCACCCCAGCTCATCATCTTCGCGCCCAGCGACGGCGACGTGGTCCGCCCGCTGGAGACGATTACTCTTTACATGGTTGCCCATGCCAGCAAAGGTGTCGACCGGGTTGAAGTGGTCATCGATGATGCCGAGCCCGTCCTCTATCCGGCTGGGGGCTTGATCACTTTTACGCTTCCCGTGCGCTGGGATGTGCCCTCCGAGGGAGTCCACTCCATCAGCGCTACGGCTACAGGTATTGACGAGGTATCAAGCCAGACCAAGACTGTTGTCGTCAACGCGATGTACCAGAGTGAGGAAGACAGAGCAGAGGCCCAGATAGATATGCAGTTAGCGGACCTGGCTTCAGTTCGATTTCCAAGATCGAGTGTTGAATCAGTTACGCCGCTATCCCGTTCAAGCGTCGATAACAGCTTGCACTTACAAATGCTAACCGGATGGGATGGTTACGACGAACGGAGTGTTTACAGCAGAACGATTGCCCTTCAAGCCTTTAATTTCATACCCTCAGGCTATGATCTCGGTGATTATCAACAATCGATTGAAGGCATGCTCCTCGCCTATAACAAGCCTGATTCTGCGTATGCTATTTCGGTAGACGCGATCGATGAAGAAGGCCCCTTTGGCCGATGGGTCGGGGCTCACGAATTGGCGCATCGGCTGCAGGATGATTCCTTTCAACTCGATTTGCTTGACTTTGTTGCCTTGGATTCGGATGCCCGGACGGCCCTGCGAGCATTGATTGAAGGTGAGGCGGCATTCCTGCAATACCTATATCTTGACAGCGATTCATTCAATGACTCAGAGCGAGATAGCGTTAAAGACGCCTTGGAATCCACCACGCCCACCGTCCTTGATACCCTTCCGATGTTCCTCAGACAGGATTTCGAGTTCGCTTATTCGGAAGGATTCGAGTTTATCCAATATCTGTACGAGCAAGGTGGATTCACATCTTTGGATGCCGCCTGGCGAAATCCACCGCAATCGACGGAACAGATCCTCCATCCGGAACGATATCTGAGCGAAGATAACCCACAGCAACCACATCTTCCGGCCTTGGACAACGTCCTGGGAGAAGGCTGGCGCATGATTAATGAGGATACATTTGGCGAGTTTCATCTTCGCGAACATCTCGCACAAACGCTCAGTTCCGAGCAAGCCGAGGCATCGGCCGCCGGATGGGGCGGTGGAAAATATGCCCTGTATGCCGACGAAGCGATCGGTTCCAGATTGCTCGTGTTGAGATTGGCCTGGGACACGGCGACTGATCGAGAAGAGTTCGATGCCGCGTATCGCTATTTCGTAGACCATCGCTTGGGTATTGAGGGCCTGCAAGGAGCCGATGGCGGCTACTGCTGGGAGCAGAACGACGTGATCTGCCTATATCAGATTGCCGGTGATAGCCTGATCATCCATGCCTCTGACCTCGTTACGGCCGAGACAATCTTCTCCTCTATCATCCTTCCTTAATCTGGCGCGACTTTTCACCTTCATTGTCGTACTATCATCAAATTAGATAGCGAATCCTCTTTTTGTTTCATGCCGGGTTCGTCTCGCGAAGATCCATTCATTCTGACTAAAGAAAGGTGCAGAATTCATGTTCGATAATCACCATTTGATTGAACGGCGGGCAGGTGCACGGCGAAAGGCCATAAAGCTAACATCGTCTGGCGCCCTGGTCTTAATTTTGGCTCTGCTGATGCTCGCGAGTTGCAGTGATCAGGCGTCAGATGCGACAACAGCATCGGAGGCGACTGTCATCGAGCCGGATAAGGCGACCGAAGAGTCTCCCCCAACAATTCCTCCTACCAAGGAGCCGGACATCGTCCCTGAGGCTACCATTGTGGCGACTGAGGATGCTGCTCCCGTAACAACTCTGGAGGACCGCGAGGAAACGGCGACTCCGGTCTCGACGGATACGCCCGAACCGCCGCAGGTCGAAACGGTCGAACCAACGGCAGAACTCGATTCTGGTGGAATCTTGGAGGAGATCGAAGCGATTCGGGCTGAGATTGAAGCCAATGTGGTGGAAGTTCGCGGTCTGGAACCAAAGGACCCGTTTGTAGTAACCTTACTTTCCAGAGAAGATCTTCGCCAGCGGATTGATGAAGAATTGCTGTCTGATTATACGGCAGAGGATGCTCGGAACGACGCAATCGTGATG
>JBARZW010000300.1:0-1989 GCA_049650305.1 Promineifilaceae bacterium (SeqCode) | reverse complement strand
TTTTCGGTTCTTCCTCGAAAATAGAAGAAATCGTCAGTCTGGCGATTGATGGGCGTATTCCACCGGGAAAGGCAATCACCCTGGGCTGCGGTGTAGGTAGAGAAACGATTTATTTGGCTAAGAAGGGTTTTGATGTGATCGGATTGGATTTCTCGCCGACTGCTATCAAGCAAGCACAGCGCAAGGCTAAGGCTGAGGGAGTCGAAGTGCCATTTATTGTGGATGACCTCACCAACCTGCGTCATATCCGCGGTACGTTTGACTTGGTAACGGACTTTGGCGCGCTAAACGACATGAACCAGGAAGCACGCGACCATTACATGGAAAATGTTCTTCCCATTACTCGTCATGGCGGCAAATATCTGATGTTTTGCTTTGAAAAGATGCTTCCATTAGATGAAGTAAAGCGGCGTTTTAGTGAGTATTTTAGGATTGAGGAGCTTGACAGGAGACCAGGAAGCAGATTTCCGGGCTCATTTGCCGTTTATTTGATGACCCGGAAAGAGGAGAATCCGATATGAGGTGGACCTACGAATTGGGCTATCGCTACTTTCACATGCCCTATGACAATGGGCCGGATCAGCGTCTTGTGGAACTGGTGGAGAGTGGGCGTATTCCACCCTGCCGGGCTATCGACCTGGGCTGCGGAACCGGGAGGAACGCCCTCTTCCTTGCTCAGAACGGCTTCGAGGTAACCGGTGTGGACTTCGCCTCCTCGGCCATCGCAAAGGCCAGGCAGAAAGCGGATGCCGCCGGGTTGAAGGCAGAATTCGTGGTGGATGACCTCACCAACATTCAGGCAATCAACGGCACCTTTGGCTTTTTGGTTGACGCTGGCGTAATGGATGTCCTAAACACAAAATTCCGTGATCTCTATGTAGAGAATGTATTGTCTCTCACCCATCCCGGCAGCCGATTTTATCTCTCCGGTTGGGAGTGGTCCTTGTCCAGGTCGGAGCGGATTCTTTTTCGGCGGCTGTCACTCTTTGGGGCAATCCTGGAGCCGGGAGAGATTAACGGTCGCTTCGGCGCGTATTTTGAGATCGAGCGTATTTTTCACGAGACAAATCCGCGGCACGGGCTGATTGCCGTCATGACCGGGAAACAGAAAGCACCGGGCTACGCTATCTACCTGATGACCAGGAACACAGAGAAAACGATTTGAAATGGCTTTATGAGTTGATGTACCGCTACTCCGTCATACCGATACCGTATGACACCGGACCGCGCGAGGAACTCGTGAGTCTGGTGGAAAGCGGGCGCATCAATCCCTGCCGGGCGGTTGACCTCGGCAGCGGTACCGCCAGCAACGTCATCTACCTGGCCCAGCACGGATTCGATGTGACCGGTGTGGACTTCTCACCCGCCGCCATAGAAATGGGCCACGTCAGAGCGCATAAGCCGGGGTGGAGGTTGCCTTCATCGAGGATGACCTCACCGACTTGCAGCACGTCAGCGACACCTTCGACCTGCTGGTGGATTACGGCACGCTGGACGACCTGCGCCTACATCAGCGCGATCTGTATATGAAGAATGTGCTGCCATTAACCCATCAAGGTAGCTTGTTCTTGCTTTATTGTTTTGAGTGGGAATTGCGTTGGTGGGAGCGATTGCTTGCTGGCCTTGGTGGAATGGCACTGGAACCTGGAGAAACTGAGCGCCGCTTCGGTGACTATTTTGAGATCGAGGGAGTCGCCGAGATAAAAACCAATTCCCGGTTAAGACCCGCTATGACGGCCTACCTGATGACAAGGAGAAAATCATGGTAAAAGATCATATCAAAAGAGGAGATTACACCTACAAAATTGCTCCAAGGCTAATTTTTTCCGTCATACGGATTGCAGATCCTTTGATCGGAGTTTTTCTGCTGATCTATTGGGTTGAAAAATTCAACGACGTGTCTGATGTTTTTGAAGATTGGCGAGTTGTCATATTTTTGACTTGTGTGCTTATTGCTGCACTCAAGCAAATTTACTGGGCATGGTTACT
>JBARZW010000299.1:0-3053 GCA_049650305.1 Promineifilaceae bacterium (SeqCode) | reverse complement strand
TGACGTCGAGATCGCCAGCCAATACGATTTCAGCACCACGGTTCCGCAATTCAACCCGCCGGCCTATCACGGGTAAGTAGTTCTCCTGGATCTCGACCCGGCGTCCTTGAATGGCACAGTCGCCGTGAATGCCCCTCGAATTCCTGAATCACCTGGATGCCATTCTCGGCCGCGTATTCGCGCATTTCGTTGAACCGAGTAACCAGGCGATAACCGCATTCTTGCTGATGGTTAGTGCTAACCCTTGCACACAATACTGCTCGTTTACTTGACTCGCCCATGATAGATTCTCCTCATAATTGGCCGCTCCTCCTGGGCCATTCCCCTCTCATAAGGAAGTAGGAGGAACGGTTCATATATGTTCAATCCACCATTTGGTAAAGTTACATTTATGGTGGCCCGCACAGGCGAGTTGGGAATGGCGCCAACATCCCCTTACTGCCTCGCGGGTCACCTATTTCTATGGCAACCGCAGATTCATAGCCACTCCTAATACACAAAACGCCCACTCATTACCGGGTGAGCGCTGGTGTTTATGAAATAGATATCAGCATCCCTCGCCGCTAAACCGCCTTGGGGTGTATGGGCCGTCACAATGTTACCAGCACCATAGCGGTCCTTCTTGTTTAAAGGTATAGTAAGCACTAGAAGCTTGTATCATCCTGAATGCAAGATTCTCGGCTCCAATCCAGAGGGGGATAGATGAGTCTGAAATCGGTTTGTGGTTTTTGCTTGTTACTTCTGCTTTGTTCATGTTCTTCCTCGGCCTCCGATGAAGACAACGGAGGAGCTAATGGGCTACCAACCCTGGCTCCAACAGCACGTGTTGTGGAGCCAGAGCCAACGTATACTTCGACGCCGGTACCCACAGACGCACCTGAACCAACTGATACACCCTTGCCGTCTGATACTCTAATTCCAACTGATACATCAACGCCGCTACCTAGCTTAACCCCAATACCAACGAATACTCGAGCGTCAACGAGTACTCCAGGTCCGACAAATACGCCACGCCCTTCCGCTACCAGTCCACCCCCGACCGCTACGAGAATTCCACCAACCCAAGTACCACCAACTCAAGTTCCGCCAACTCAAATACCGCCCACGCAACCGCCGCCACCGCCGCCGGCTCCAGCCGCGTGCGATATATGTAGCTATGACGAATATAATTGCGGCGATTTTTCCACCCATAATCAAGCACAGGCTTGCTTTGATCATTGCTGGAACATCGCCGGCTATGATGTGCATAAACTCGACCGCGATGGCGATGGCGATGCCTGCGAGAGTTTGCCGTGAAATTATCAGCTGGACGATAAGGACAGAATATGAGCGTGTTTGCTCTTGGTATCATTGCAGCTCTTTTTACCGGCGTGTTGGGATATATATTGGGATATCGCAGATTCCTAATCGAGGAAAAATTTAGGGATAAAAAGCACAAGATTGATGAATTGAGATTTTTCCTTGGCGGGCCCGCCGAGGATATGGTCGCGATAGTGAATATTCCATATGATCGGGAAGGAATGACCCAAGACCAACATGAAGAACTGAGGATAGAAATCCGGACTATACGTGCCGAAGCAGATCGCTTAAGACCATTATTCGTGGGCGACGAAGAAATGATTGGGGCGCTAGCTTTCATGGGTAATTTTACAGCAATGAGGCTTGAGACGGACAATCTGCCAATTGAACCAATGGAGCGCTTCGCCAGCTTTAGATCTTTTCTATTTGACAGACTGAGACAAATGGAAAAAGAGTTGTACGAACCACTCAAGTGGAAATTCTGGACCTAAATGAAGGCAAAGAGTAGGTTCAGAAGGTTCTACATGCTATCAACTGAGTGTAAATACACATTTCTTGAAGTTTAGGTCAACGCCGCCCTGTCCGGTCATAATATGGAGCTGTTCGAGCCGGTGGACACAATCACCGGGGGATATCAGTCGGTGTGCCGGAAGTGCGGTAAGTCGGTTTGGATTGGCGACAGCGGGGTGATGTATAGTTTGCTGGGAGAGAGGTGCGAAATAAGCCCGTCACGACTAAAACCGTAGCGGGCACCAGATGAGCTATGGATTGATCGGTCCAGAAAACATGCGCGTCAAATTGTGGATTGCTCCCGAGACTTTTGAATTACATAGGGCTCTAGTAACCGATCCAAACTGAGATGGAGAGGAAGCGACCGTGTGGCAGGAAGATTTCAGTGAATTTGGCCGGACTGTGAATATTGAGCCCCCCCAAATACAAGACGATTAAGGAAGGCGTCGCAGAGTGATGCGCTACCTATAGGTTTAAGGGAGTTATCATGGAAACCATCGACGAAAAGAACATTGACGAGAGCAAGAGTCCTAAGAGTAACAATCGCATCGTAATAGGGCTTGTAGCCTTGCTCCTATTATTCATGTGTTGTTGCGTGGTAGTTTTGTCTGTCGTATTGGCAGATCCATTTGACTGGAAGTTGCTGGGCTTCTTGAGCGGTGGAGCGCCATCTGGGCAACAGGGAGAAATAATCGGGATCACCGCTCAGATTCCCTTTGAAGAAGCGCAATCAGGGGAAATTAACAATATGGCTTATAATGGCACTGTCGTAGTCCTTTTACCAGATGATGAAGTAGTTACTGCTAACTGCGCTGAGGAGTTTCTGCCAGATATAGCGAGTGCCCCAGTTTTCAATGTAGAACAGGTCAGTGGAGGATTTGTAGCAACAATCACCATTAAACTGGAAGAACATCAAAATGTATTACTTGATCGCAATGAGGCCGGTGAATGGGAAGTTACAGAGGTTCTTGAGTGATCTCGGTTGTAGGTAGTGGTCAAGTGAAGCTGTTCGGTCTGGAGTAGTAATTAGCGGTTGTTTGTATTGGGTGCAGTGCCCCCTGGAATCGGACAACTACAGAAGCGGTAGAAATGATGAGCGCAATAGCCTGAAGCAACTGTATCGTACGGGAGGAAGTTCATCTGTCCAGTTACCTGAGAACCGAGTAAAAATGCTTGAAACGATACTGCCGCCCAGTGACGGATTCTCCAAGAAGAGCATGATCACTGGTCAAGTGCGTATTCCG
>JBARZW010000298.1:0-2337 GCA_049650305.1 Promineifilaceae bacterium (SeqCode) | reverse complement strand
GTGACGGCTATCTTCCCGGCTTCTCAGATTCAGTACGTCACTTGATCACCGCCATGGCCGCACTCTTGCACATAGTGGCACAAAGTCGCCACCCTTATTTTGAAGGCCGAAACGAGAGCCATCTAATCCTTGCATTGCACTATCTGGAAGGCTGCAAGAGTACCCTGCCCGTGGATGGGCAGCTGACCTGACCCCTCATCCGCGATACAGGCATTCTATCGAGGTGAGGGCATTGGCATTTTGGCGAATTCATCAGGGGCCTGCCAGAAAGAACATCAGCGACATGCGTCCCTCCCCTCCGTACCTTTTTGTCCTGATACCTTAAGACAGCCTCTCCAGTAGCGCCCTGGCCTCTCTCAGATCTGGCGTGTCGAATCCCTCCTCAAACCAGCCGTAGACCTGCCCCAGCACCTGTTGACCATCATCAGTCTTGCCCTGCTTCTGCCATAAACGGGCCAGGCTAATTGCAGCTCGCAGCTCCCACGATTTTGCACTCTGACGGCGGGCAACTTCAATGGCCTTCTGAAAGCTGTCTTCTGCTTGATCATCATCGCCCTGCATGAGCAACAGTTCCCCTCGCAGGCGGTAAAGCTCTGCTTCCCAGTGACGCTCATCCGTCTGTTCCATCAGGTCGAGCGCCTCGGTCAGTGTGGTTAGTCCTTCTTTTGGGCAACCCGCCTTTGCCTGCGCCTCAGCCAGAGAGCAAAGTGTTCCTGACAAATATAACCGCACGTCTCTAGACTGGCAGGTCGCTATGCCCTCGCGCATTAGCGCCATCCCCTCTTGGACCTGTCCTAGCATGGCAATGGCTTCTCCTCGCTGCCAGGTTCCTGCCGCACGCCACAGTGGCATGCCCTTCTCATTCGCTATTCGCATCAGCTCCTCTGAATTGTCCTTGAGTGCCTGTGCATCGCGGCGCATCTCGTTGAACATACAACCCGCATAGCTGAGGACATCGACCAGTGAAAAAGGATGGCCCAGCTCTCGCGCCAGGGCCAATGACTCCTGACTGCTCTTCATGGCCTTATCGGGATAGCCAAGACACCACAGGCAACAGGCATCATACGCTAGAGCGCTCAGTCCTGCATCTGCTCCACTTAGGAACACAAGCGTGTGGTGGTATTGAGGTTCATAGAAGGAGATCGTTTGCTCGAGATGGGCTCGGGCTGCTGTGTATTGTCCGAGACCGAAAAAGACAAATCCCAAATGCCAGTGGCCCAGAGCCACGAGCAGTGGGTCCTCGGCCTGTTGAGCCAGGTCGAGCGCCTCTTCACCAAGTTTACGCGCCTTCTGATGCTCGGCCCTCACATAGTGAATTGTCGCCAGCTGACCCAATATTCGCCACAGCTGAGATGTATTCCCCGTCTGTTGGCACAGCTCGCGGGCCCTGGTGTGGGCTTTTCCCACTTCTTCAACCGCACTGTCGGCGGCCACCCAAGCCATGCCGAGGGAGAGTTGCAGCGCGAGTTCTTGCTCAGCACGCTCTAGGGAGTCCGGTAGGGCCATGAGCAGTGCCAGCCCTTTGGTCAGGTGAGCGATCCCCTCTTGATAGGCGGACAGTTGCACGGCCCTTTCCCCGGCCTGATGTAGATAGTGTATCGCTTTCTCCGCAATCCCCGCCTCCTGAAAGTGCCAGGCCAACTGCGGAGCGACAACCGCCAGCGTGCTCGTCTGGTCGCCATACAATTCCTCCAGAACTTTCCCCACGTCCTCGTGGAGATAAGCTCGTTCCACCTGGTCCAGGTTGTCGTACAAATACTTTTGAAACAGATAATTCCTGAATCGATATCTGGATACGCGCCGCGGCCCTAGGTGCTCGATAACCCTGGCCCGGACCAGGCGATGCCTCCGGTCCAATTCGCTGCTCAGGCGCTGCACTACTGTCCTCTCGTCGGTTTTCAAGACTCGGGCTACCACCTCGGCAGTGAACTCTTCACCCTCCACGCTGGCCACCCGCAAAGTAGCCCGCAGTGGCTGAGCCAGGCGACCAATGCGCTCTGCTATCGCCGCCTCTACTCGGGCTGGAAGGATTTCCCAGTCCAACGCGGGTCCTTCGACCCACCAACCTTCTGGATCCTGGACCAAATCCCCCCGCTCTTGCATGCCTCGCAGTAATTCTACCGTGAAGAGAGGATGACCAAGGGTCTGCCGGTAGAGCATTTCCCGGAATGGGCGTCCCAGTCGGTTTGGCTCGCTGTCCAGCAATGCCTCCACAAAAACGCGGCGCTCGGCCTGATCCACATTCACCGCGATTCCGCCAAAGTCGCGTTGGAACTCATTGACCACGGGCTCAAGTGGATGCCTTGCCCCTTCCCTACCGAATGCGACTTCTTCCGG
>JBARZW010000297.1:0-1729 GCA_049650305.1 Promineifilaceae bacterium (SeqCode) | reverse complement strand
CAACCCATCCCCCAATCGTTGGAGTAAATAAGGGCAAAAAACTGGCGATTCGATTTAGGGGATGTGGTAGACCGATCAAAACGTTTTCCGTTGCCGATAATGAGGCTGTCGACCGCGGAAAAAGCACCATTCCGTAAACTGAAGGTCATAATCTCAAAGGCGTCACCAAGATCAGGCTCATGGCCGTTGACCAGGGTGATCACCAACGCGCCGCACTTGCTCAATCCTTACGAAATCGCAATGTCGTCATCTCGCCCTCAGATGCCGATTCGACACTCATGTAAGCAACCCTCACGGCTCCCGTGCTGTTAGAGGCCGCTGTTGTTAAGCTTCTCCTTGGCAATATCAACTAAATGAGCAAGTTTCTGGACCTGGCCTGAACAGAGGTGGCGGAGGTTGTTTTCGGCGTTCCTTTGGCTGCCTAAACTGAGCAGTTGATCCTGGACGGCTGGGTTGACTTGGATATCATATCTACCGTAACCAATTCATGTGCCAAAAGCGTTTAGAGACAAACAACATATAACAGAATAATCGCTCCCGTCGTATTGCTCGTAGCAGAATTTTTATCATTTCTCCTCACTTCTTGTGGTGGGGACGAACCCGAGTCAACATCTCAACCAGCTCCAGAGCCGATCGACGCCCTTCTGGCTGAGAAGACGCCTTTGACCGGGGAGACAGAGACGAAACCAACCACGGCTTCCGAAGATGGTGATATTGAGGTAGAGGCCAAGGGAACAAAGATGAGGCAACCTAGAAATAGAAACCGATTCGGAACCGGCATAACCATAATGGCTGCCGGCCAAATAGGAAAGGAAGGATAAGATATGTCTTTTAGTGGCGACATCGATTTCTATCTCGTCTTTGACATGTTCATTTTGCTTCTGATTGGCATGGGACCCAAGGTGGCCCTGGTGCCATTCCTCGATTTAACGGCCGAAATGGAGGAGGAAACAGTGAAGAAAGTGACCCGGAAGATGGTCTTTACGGGCGTGGCTGTGGCTCTGATCCTGGTGCTCCTGGGTGGATTCCTTATGAAGCTCCTCCACTTCACTCCGGGCGCTTTGTCAATCGCCGGCGGCATTGTCTTTATGTTGTTGGCCCTGCATATGATTGTCGGCGCCTCAAAAGAAAATGACCATCGTGAGAAGGCCAGCGATCGGGATGCCCTGAAGATGGCCCTGTACCCGTTGGCCGTGCCCTACTTGCTGAATCCGGCCGGTATCGCTACGCTGGTCATCGCCTCTGGTGATGCCGACACAATCCCTTTGTATGCCATTCTCATTGCTCTCGTCTTGTTGATGGGCGCTTTCGACATGCTGGTCTTCGGCAATATCGGCAAACTGTCCAAACACCTGGACCCGTCGCGCATGGTGGTGACGGAGGTGGTTTTTGGCGTTCTTTTGGCTGCCTTAGCCGTGCAGTTGGTCTTGGATGGCCTGGCCGACTTGGATATCATCTCGGCCATCGCCCACTAGAGCCAAACAAGATAACCGCTTGATAAAATATCACCACATCTTCAGTGCCTTGTTTATCGTGGGTATCATTTCAACTTTTTTTGAGGAAATGCCACGGGCATTATCAATACAATTGCGCGTTGACCGATGCCGGTCCTCTGAGCGGGATCAAAAAACCCAGAATGGCGATCAATCTATCACCACCGCAGAAGTGTGCCAAACCCACTTCCTGCGC
The DNA here is from genome assembly GCA_049650305.1 of Promineifilaceae bacterium (SeqCode). Lineage (GTDB taxonomy): Bacteria > Chloroflexota > Anaerolineae > Promineifilales > Promineifilaceae > UBA11865. The sequence goes on along the minus strand of JBARZW010000297.1, from coordinate 40 downwards.
CTTGGGGTAACAGAGGATAAAATACCGCAAACGAGATATC
>JBARZW010000296.1:0-1796 GCA_049650305.1 Promineifilaceae bacterium (SeqCode) | reverse complement strand
TGCCTTCTATGAAACACAATAGCGCCCACTACCTGCACCTCCTGGCCGAATGTTTCCGCCGGGCCTGGGTGGATCGCTTCAGATACATGGGCGATCCCGAATTTGAAGAGGTTCCTATCCAAGGGCTGGTTTCAAAAGCATACGCCGAAGAGATGCGCCAATTTCTCAACCTGGAGAGAGCGCCCGATGAGATCAAACCGGGCAATCCCTGGCGATATCAGGGAGATGGCCAGATGCCGGAAGAAGGCCGGCCGCTGGGTCCCAGAGGCGCGGGACGGAACACCACCCATCTTTGTACCATGGACAAGGACGGCAACATGGTTAGCATGGTGCAGACGCTCGGGGGAGGGTTCGGCGCCTATACGATGTCGGGCAGTACAGGCATCATTTTGCGCAACTACACCAACCTGTTCAATCCTGAACCAGGAACCAGCAATTCCATCGGTCCCTGGAAGAGACCCTCGAGCCACGATTCGTTGACGTTACTGTTCAAAGATGGTATACCGCTACTTACCATTGGCGCACCAGGCGGCCGGCGGGTGATCACCTCCGTCGTTCAGAGCCTGGTGAATGTTATTGACTATCGCATGGGTATCCAGGAGGCGATTGCTTCGCCGCGAATCCATATCGAAGGAAGCGACCCTAAGATACCCAAAGGCAAGTTAGTCAGAGATCTTTTTGCTGATGCACGAATCGACTCAAAAACGACCGAGGCATTGGCGAAACGGGGTCATGAAATCACCTTGCAGCTTGACGGGGACTTTGCGCTACCCATCGGAATCATGAGGGATGAGTCAACCAACAAACTTCATGGAGGTGTAACAGTACCGGTTCCGGCTACGGCTGCTGGCTTCTAGCATTCTCCGCCCCCACCTGCGCCGTCATGTTAGGAGGTTGAATTGTCGCATTCTACGCCAATGATAATGTCCTATCCGCGACTAGAGATCTCTTTGGACAAGATAACCCATAATACCCAGCTTGTCGTCGGGAAATGCAACCGCCTAGGCATTCGTGTTGCCGGGGTTACGAAGGTATTCTGTGGCCATCCGGAAATTGCCAGGGCCATGGTTGATGGTGGAATAGACATCCTTGCCGATTCAAGACTCGAAAACTTGAAAAAGTTGAGAGAATTTTCATTGCCGAAATTGCTTCTCAGGTTGCCCATGATCAGTCAGGCAAAGGCAGTTGTCGAATACGCCGATATTTCGCTGAATTCGGAAATAGAAACGATAAAAGCACTTTCAGAAGCGGCGATTGCCCAGAGAAAAAGTCATGAGATCATCTTGATGATTGACCTGGGAGACTTGAGGGAAGGTATTTTTGACGAGGACGAACTTTTCCACACTGTTGAACAGTTGTTGCAACTGAAAGGCGTAATTCTGATAGGCATTGGCACAAACATGACTTGCTACGGAGGCGTAATCCCAACTCCAATAAATCTATCCAGGCTGACAAGACAAAAAAGGGCCATAGAGAGCAGGTTTGACCTTCATTTAGAAGTGGTGTCTGGCGGCAACTCCAGCAGCCTATATCTGATAGAAGAAGGAAGCATGCCTGATGGGATCAACCAACTTAGGCTTGGTGAATCGATAGTCCTGGGCAGAGAGACTGCTTACGGACGCCAACTCAAGGGTACTTATAACGACTGTTTCAGACTGATCGCCGAGATCATCGAAATTAAAGAGAAGCCGTCTTCTCCAATCGGAGAGGTCAGACAGGATGCGTTTGGGGATAGACCCAGCTTCGTGGATAAGGGTATTAGGAAAAGGGCACTCTGCGCAATTGGAAAGCAGGAT
>JBARZW010000295.1:0-1930 GCA_049650305.1 Promineifilaceae bacterium (SeqCode) | reverse complement strand
CGGTATTGCACAGTAAATATTGTACAACATCAGTCAACAGGGATGGGGAGCATCGAGGATAAGCCAGATGGAGGTGGAAGAGCTCCTCGTCGGAAATTCGACTTGGGCGCAGACTAAGCGGCCGGCGACGCCGGCGATCGCTGACGGTAGCGTGGTGATCCGCCAGATTGGACTGTCGCCAAGTCTCAGTTAAGCGGTTCCTGTTCCTCGGATTCGACTTTGGGTTCCGCGATGAAGGCATCTACGCCATCGTGTACCGAACCGTAGATATGCTCAAGCTCGATCACCTCATCCAGGCCCGTGGTCCGCATCAATTCGAGCACGTGAGTCCTAACGCGGGCCAGGCGTAGATCAATCCCGGCCAGGTCTAACTCCTCATTCAGATCCTTGATCGCGATCAGGGCGGTGGCGTCTACTTCGATCACGGACTCGAAATCGACCAACACAACCTTTGGCGGCGGCTCGGTCACTTCGATACCGTAGCGAATTTCATCGGCCATATCAGGTGCATTGGCAAAGAACAGCGATCCGTCAAAGCGCACGACCAGCAAACCAGGGATCGTTTCCCCATCCGGATAGTTTTCCAGGCTGTGGTATATCTTCTCGCCTGGCACTTTACCCAGCACGGCCGTCGTCCGGCTCTTGTTGGAGTACAGGAGACCCAGCAACCCCAAAAAGATGGCTATCAGTAGACCCTGAAGAATGCCAAATGCCAGCACGCCAAAGGTGGCGACAATAGCGGTCCAGAAGTCCAAGCTGGTAATGGCCCGGTACTTCCATAGCTTCTTGAAGTTGATCACGCGCCAGACGGCGTGAATGACGATGGCCCCCAGGGTAGCTTCCGGCAAGGTGCGGAATAACGGAGTCAGGGCCACGGCCGTGATCAGGACGGCGACTGCGGCGATGATGGAGACCATTTGGGTCGTGGCACCGGCCTCTACCGAGGCGGCCGTCTTGGACAGACTGCCATCGACGACAAAGGCAGAGCTGAAGCCCGAACCTAGGTTGGCTGCGCCCAGACCGATGAACTCTTGATCGGCATCGACTTTATAGTTGAATTTGGCGGCGTATGAACGGGCGACGGCTATCGACTCGGCATAAGCGACCAGCATGATAGACAGGGCCCCGCCGATAAGACCGCCAACGTCTTCCAGGGCCACATCTGGCAGGCCGAAGGGAGGCAGACCGCCGGGAATGTCACCCACGATGTGAATGCCCCGGGCCTCAAAGTCTAACAGGGCCGAGACCAGAATGGCTAACACTAAGACTGTGAGAGCGCCTGGGAGTTTGGGCAGGTATTCCTCGATGAGGAAAAGCAGGGCCAGGCTGACCAGGCCGACCACCAGGGTGGGCCAATGGGTCATGGCCAGGTCTGATGCAAGCACAAGGACATCGGGGATGAACTCCAATTCTGTTTCCGCCACTTCATAGCCCAGAATCTTATCTAGTTGTCCGACGACGACGGTGATGGCCACGCCAACGACGAAACCGTCCAGCACGGGCCGGGAGAGGAAGTCAGCCAGCACACCCAACCGCAGAATCCCGCCGATCAATAGAAAGACGCCGGTTAGGATGGCCAGGGCGGCCGATAGGGCGATCCACTCCTCGGTGCCGGAAGAGATCCCCAAGCCGGCGATGACGCTAAATGACAAGGCCGCCACGGTGGAGCTGGGGCCGACATTCAGGTGCTTCGAAGTGCCGAAGATGGCATAGCCTAACAGGGCCAGAGGCGCGGCGTAGAGGCCGTACTCGGGCGGCATACCGGCGATACCGGCGTAGGCCATGGCTTCGGGCACCAGCAGCGCCCAAACAGTCAGGGCGGCGATGGTGTCCGGCTGCAACCAGGCAGCTTTGTATTTTGGCAGCCAGGAAATAATGGGGAAAAATGATCTGAGAGTGCGTTTAGCTTTCTGGCGGGTTAAGGTACGGG
>JBARZW010000294.1:0-39014 GCA_049650305.1 Promineifilaceae bacterium (SeqCode) | reverse complement strand
GTCCCATCGGCCCATCGATTAACGAATAAAGGGAATATGTTTCCCTTGTAGCTGATTTCTTCGTCCAGCTTGGTGACAAGCAAAGTGCGGCCGAGCGGCGGATGCAGCGCAGCGATGAGCAGTCCATGATAGCGGCGGGTTAGCATGCCAGCTACCGTTCCCATGGCGAACCCCCCAATACCATTAGTGACAAGCCACTCTTTGCTTTCAGCCGATACGAGATCAGTGCCGATTGTTCGTCCAAAGTCAATCATGGCGCCTTCCTTCAATTGGGATATGGTTTGTTTCGAGTAGCTGTTGACATTGCCTGGATTCCATTCACGGATTTGCCTGAGCGATCTGTGAAACTAGTAACAGTTTGAGCCACCAATCCTGTCCGTACTCGAGCCATATTATCATCAGGTCTGGAGCCCGTCTAATAGATAGTAGCTGCCATCGCGCGCGTTATTCTTTCAGGTTTCAGCCAGTTGCTTAAGAGTAGCATGTGGTAAAATCGCTCTCTGATACCAAATAAATGTGACTGAAATTATGAAACAGAAGATCTACCTGGAAGACGTTCCCCTGGATGAGGCCATGGCTACCTTTGAGGCTGCCCTAAAGGAAGCAGGCTTGTGGGATCCACTTCCATCCGAAACGGTGAGCGTCGCCGAATCTTGTGGGCGAATAACAGCCGAGGCGGTATGGGCTAAGATTTCCGCTCCTCATTACAACGCCAGCGCCATGGACGGCTTTGCACTCCGTTCTCAGGATACAGAGGGCGCGACTGAGACAAACCCTATCCGTTTTACTCTGCTCGATCCTAGCGATCCACCGCCGGACAATGAGCGATATGCTCTGGTCGTAGATACAGGCCAGCCCTTGCCGGCCTGGGCTGACGCAGTAGTCATGGTCGAGCATGTGCAACGGATTTCGGATGCATTGGGTGAACCGGCAATTGAAATACGGGCTTCCTTGCCACCCTGGCACCACGTTCGCCTTATGGGCGAGGATATGGTGGCAACTGAGCTCGTGCTGCCGGCCAATCACCGGCTGCGACCAGTGGACCTCGGAGCGATAGCCGGATCTGGGCACGGTACTGTAAAGGTATTCCGTAACCCACGAGTGGCCATCATACCAACGGGTACTGAATTGGTGACAGTTGATGGCCTCGCTAAGACAGGCATCTCACCGGGCAAAATAATCGAATACAACAGTATCGTTCTCGCAGCCCAGGTTGTGCAGTGGGGAGGCATTCCCACTCGCTGGCCAATAGTCCCCGACGATTACGCAGCCATACAGGATGCGGTCATCGAGGCTACTCTTAAGCATGACCTGATCCTGGTAAATGCAGGTTCGTCTGCAGGCACTCGAGATTTCACGGCCGACGTCGTCGATTCCTTGGGCAAGTTGTTGGTTCACGGAGTAGCCGTGCGTCCTGGACATCCCGTCATTCTGGGAATGATCGGTAAGGGCAATCAAGACCAACAACAGAATGGTTACACCCATCATGAATTAGCCGGTTCTGGGGATATTGAGCCTAACCACGATTTGATGAGTTCACACGCCAAATCGGCAACCACTGATATCCGGCAACTGGTCCCGATTATCGGCGTTCCCGGTTATCCTGTTAGCGCGGCGCTGACCGGTGAGATCTTTGTCGAGCCCTTGCTAGCCCGTTGGCAGGGACTGCCTTCCAAACGATCCCCCGTGTTGCGGGCGACTGTTACCCGGAAGGTGATGTCCCACACCGGTGACGACGACTTCGTTCGGGTTTCCGTTGGTAAAGTCGGGGATCGTTACATGGCCACGCCAATTAGTCGAGGCGCAGGAGTAATAACCTCCCTGGTGCGGGCAGATGGAATTGTTCGTATTCCACGCTTCAGCGAAGGATTGGAGGCAGGTTCCGAGGTAAAGGTTCATCTCTACCGAACTCCAGAGGAGATCGCTCAAACCATCGTTGCCATCGGAAGCCATGATCTAACTTTAGATATCCTTTCTCAGTTTCTTTCCGCCAGAGGAAAGGGACAAAGGTTATCATCGGCCAATGTTGGCAGTCTTGGCGGACTAATTGCTCTTCGTAGGGGTGAAGCCCATATAGCCGGGACCCATTTGCTCGATCCTGAATCTGGCGATTACAACAGGAGTTACGTGAAGCGATATTTACCAGGCCGCGAACTAGTTCTAATATCGCTCGTCGAACGCGAACAAGGTTGGATCGTTCCAACGGGCAACCCAAGAGGGCTGTGCAACTGGGAAGATATCGAAAAGCCCGGTGTTCAGATCATCAATCGCCAACGTGGGGCTGGCACCAGAGTGTTGCTCGATTACGAACTGGAGAAGCGTGGTATCAAATCTGGAGAAGTGTTGGGCTACGATAAAGAGGTATATACACATCTCGCTGTGGCTGCCGCGGTTGCTTCGGGCATCGTTGATATGGGTCTTGGAATTGCAGCTGCCGCGCGTGCTTTGCAACTTGATTTCGTGCCGCTGGCCAATGAGCAGTACGATCTCGTGTTGTCACGAGAAGACTACGAATCAGATCTTCTACAGCCCCTCCTGGAACTCCTGGTTGATTCTGAGTTTAGATCAGCAGCTATGGCCATGCCCGGCTATGATGTCAGCCATATGGGCGAAGTGCGAACCGTCAATACCTAGTTCTGAGCGGCGATCCGTATAACCCCCATCATACCTTCTGGACTGGGCTCGGACACGACGGTTGGGGTTATCTGGTTCGAGAGATCGACCGCGCTTCTAGCCCTTATGCGAATGTAGTTTTCTGAGTACCCGATCCAGCAATCGCCTTTCAGATCAGACGTTTCCACACGTTCCCATAAGACGGATAACATCCGCCCATCATTTCGCTGGTGAAATGCCAGGCTTAGTTGTTTCCCTAGTTCAATTAGCTTTCGGGCTCGTTTCTTCTTGATTGGTTTTGGCAGCTGCCCATCCATCTTCTCGGCCGCGGTTCCCGGCCTTCTGCTGTAGGTGAAAACATGTAGTCTTGAAAAACCTATCTCGGATGTAAACTCAAGCGTGTCCTCAAAATCCCGCTCGTTTTCTCCAGGAAATCCGGCAATAAGATCGGTGCTCAAATTGAGATTGGGAATGTTGTACCTGGCGGAATCGACGATATCTCGAAAGCTGGAACGGTTCGTGCGACGGGCCATACGCTTCAATATTTTATCGCTGCCTGATTGCAGAGGGACGTGGAGGTGCGGAAGCAGGCGAGGATCAGACCAAAGTTCAAAGAAATTACCTGGAATATCCCACGGTTCCAGGGAAGAAAGTCGTAGGCGAGGGATATCGGTATCTACCAAAACAGCTTCAACCAAATCTATCAAACGGTCGGTTCCCTCCAGGTCCATACCATAGCTGCCCAGGTGAACGCCGGTCAGAACGGCTTCCTTATAACCAGCTGTTGCGAGTCCCTGAATCTCGGTTACGACTTCACCGATACCCCGGCTCCAACCTTTCCCGCGCGCGATCGTAGTGATACAAAATGTACAGCGATTGTCGCAACCATCCTGCACCTTTACGAAGGCGCGGGTGTTTCCCATGTTCAGGGTCAGAAAATCCCTGAGGACGGGTTCTCGGTCGTAAACAGGGATATTAACCGGGATATTGGGATCAACCAGCTGAATGATGCGATCTTTGTCTTTGTTGGCCACGATGCGACCGGCGCCTTCGACCTGGGCCAGTTCCTCGGGAGCGATGGTAGCATAGCATCCAGTAAGGATTACCTCGGCCGACGGGTTTTTGCGGTGACATCGCCGGGTCCTTGATCGTGAATCTCTTGCTGCTTCCCGCGTCACGGTACAGGTGTTAATTATGACCTTATCGGCTTTTTCTGGGTAGGTCACGATCTCATGACCCGCGGCTAACAATTGGCGAGCTATCGTCTCTACCTCACTCTGATTAAGACGGCAGCCGATTGCATCGAGATATACCTTCATGGGTCAATTCTAGCCCAGGCCCTAACATTGGAACAACCCAAAGAAATTGGCCTGATTCTAGCTACCCAATTCAGGTGTGTGTTATCATAATGGTGGCTGAGTCACGGTGGCTGAGCCACGGTGGCTGAGCCTAGATGGCTGAGCCTTGATGGTTGAGGTGACTCATTAGCGAATCATCGAAACTTACGTTGAAAGCCAGATCAATTTTCCTGGATCAGCGGAGGAAGTACTCTTATGGCAGAAGATATCGCACCAGAAGTGCCCGAGGACGTCAAACAAGATGAATTGACGTCTCAGGTGGCAGAATCACGCAGAACCTGGCGGCGATTGGGTATGCGCGTTCGAGCGATCACGCCTTCTGGCCTGGCCCGGTTCCTCTTAGGAGCTAGCGCACTCGTTGCTCTGTTCTTTGTCGTTCGGGCAACCTGGATAGCTTTGACACCATTCCTCGTGGGCGCTGTCATCGCCTACGTCGTTTTACCCTTCGTCAATTGGCTGGACCGGCTTATGCCGAGATTTCTTGCCGTTGTACTCGTCCTAGCTGGGGTAGTTGTGATTGCCGGCGCATTTATCTCCCAGTTAGTTCCAGTTTTGGGTGAGCAGATATTTCGCTTGACCTTACTGCTGCCCGACAAGGCAGAAATCCAACAATATGCTGATGATTTGAGGCAATGGTACCAGAACCTGCCAGAGCCCACCCAAGTTCTCGTTGATGACCTGCTGGATCAAATTGGCCTAACGGTCAGGGGGAACCTTGACATCTATTTTTCGCAGGTAATAGATCTCACCATTCAGACCGTTCTGAATCTGGTCAATACTGTGGCATTCGTATTGGGCTTCCTCGTAGTACCGGCCTGGTTACTGTCCATATTGAAAGATCAGCGAACGGGAGTCGAAACCATCGACCGGATTCTTCCGAAATGGATGCGAGCTGACTTCTGGGCATTCGTTCGCATCGCCGATCGAACGTTCCGGGCCTTTATCGATGGCCAGCTTGTGCTGGGTATCATCGTTGGCCTTCTTGTTTATGGGGGGTTGGTAATCTTGGAAGAGATCGGGGTGAAAATCGCCGACTATAAATTGTTGTTAGCTCTTTTCGCAGGTCTGATGCAATTAATTCCAAGTGTCGGACCAATTATTGCCGGCGTCGTGTTTTTTGTGGGTGGATCGCTGAGCTCGCTTGAATCAGCGGTAATCTTGCTCAGCCTATACATCGCAATCGAACAGCTGGTAGGCAGGTTCGTAGCACCGCACCTTGAGCGCAGATATATTAACATTCACCCGGCGGTCCTGGTTGTCGCCATCGTGGCTCTTAGCGAATTCGGTGTCATCTGGGTGCTTTTAGCAGCGCCAGTAACGGCCGTGATCCGCGACACGTATCGATATATTTATGGCCGTTTAAACGATCCTCCTTTGCTAGCGGGAGTTCTCCCAGATGAATCTATTGCTGCAAGCGAGCGATCCAGCGAGCCTGAACCATCAACCATTCGCGTGCCTCTGGCCTATCGCCGAGGAAGGATAAGACGTTAACCTGGCCCTTAAATATTGATCGACCAATAAGAATAGCTTCGGGAGATATGATTCCATGGCAGACGAACGGCAAATAGATCAGGCAACTATAGAATATGGCCAACTAACCCAGGCCCGAGTCCCCCTCGAGGACGCTGCGGAAGCGTTCTCCTCGAAAGATGCTAGCGGTCGCATCCCGATCGTTCTAGTGCCTAAATACATGAATCGGATCAGAAACGATATCGTCATCGCCGCTGTTGTCGTTTTGATCGGCGGGATCGCATTGGGTGTTCTGGTGAACAATGTGTCTGTCATATCCCTTGCCGTTATGGTGGGTATCATCATGACGGTGCTCGGGGTTTATCGTTCATTCATTGTGCGCGTTCCAGAGGGGGTCAACGGCTTGCTAACCAAAGGAGGACGGTACATCCGGACGGTCGCTAGCGGTACGCACTTCGTCCCCCCATGGATCCCGGTATCGCACCTGGTCACCCGCCGGGAGATACCCTTCGACATTCCGGTCGTCGAAGCCCCAACGAAAGACAACGTTCGTGCCAATCTCGATATCCTTTTAACATTCCAGATAACAGATCCCTATCATTTCGTCTACAGCATCTCAGCCGATGACTTCGATCAGGTATTTCAGGCCGCATGCCAGGATGCTCTTCGTAAAATGCTCAGAAAAATCAGATCGGATGAGATCACCGACATAGGCGAAGAAGATATGGCGCGATTGCTCGAGGAACTCGGCCAGGGCATCAGTCCTTATGGCGTAGAAATAACGAAGGTGAGCATCACTTATGCGCAGCCACCGCCAGATTTTATTCATCTCAAGGAGTCTATTAAACTTGTTAAGTTACAACAGGCTGAGCAAGAGGAGAAACAGATCCTAGCCCTGCGCCAGCAAGCGGATGCGGAAGCGCTTGCTCGGCAGCAAGTGATCGCCAGTGTAGATCGAAAACGCGAGGAGTTTAAGGCCCGTTACCAGCGATCCGAGGCGCAACGGGAGGTTGTTAAATTCGAGGCAGAAGCCGAGGAATTACGACTCGAAAAACTCGAAGAGAGGCTGAAGAAATATCCGAATGCGGCTGAGTACGAACTAGAGCTCAAACGCTTGGAGATCGCGCGCGCGCTCGCTGGAAATACGAGGGCTATGCTCCAGGTCGGCCACGCCGACGATATCGCACGAGCCTTTGTCTTGAAAGATATTATGAGTGATAGGTCCTCGGACGAAAAACCCGGTACTATTTCCTCCGACCAGGAGACGGAACCGGATGAATCGAAAGACTCGGGCTCTAAGTAACCGTTGATCACGATCAGGTCCAGGATGCTCGCCCGGCTGGCGATTAAGGTTTCATGGCTCAGATTAAAGAAACTCCGTCTACTTTTACTGCTAGTTTTGAGCGTAGGTTGCCAGACGGAAACAAGCACATCGGCACCTACAGGTCTACCTACACCAGCCGCGACGGAGACGACCCCAGCGCCAATTGAAACTATCGAGCAAGATCTCATAGCAGAGTTTGCAGAACTTCTTAATCAAGCGGAGTTGACAAAAGCCTTTGAGCGACAGCCATCGGTAGATCGATACTTCGCTCATCTTCAAAGTGCACCCATCACCGGTGACGGCGTCGCCATGTTTATCTGGCGGGGGGAAGCGTCGTCAGTTCAGCTAGCCGGCGATATGAACAATTGGGACGTGGAAGCTGCTCCATATTTCAATCGGCTTGAAGGCACTGATCTGTGGTATTTGGAAACGGTATTTGAAGTAGACGCTCGTCTCGACTATAAGTTCGTAATCAACGGAGATGATTGGCGCCTCGATCCCCTTAATCCAAGGACTATCATGGGCGGATTCGGGCCTAATTCTGAGCTAGTCATGCCGGGTTACAAGATACCCGACGAATTACTGCCGACCGATAGCACGATAGCAACCGGAACAATTGAGTCACATACTTTAGATAGCCTCCATCTCGGACAAACTCGTACCTTCTTCGTCTATGTACCGGCAGGGCAAATAGTCGGTGCCAAGACGCCGTCGATCTACATCAATGATGGGGGTGATTATTTAAACCTGATCGATGCCGTCGCCATTCTAGATAAGCTAATCACCGATCGGGAAATTCCGCCGCTCGTAGCCGTTTTCATACCACCCATAAACCGCGACCTCGAATACACTCTAAATGATGACTACGCAAGTTATCTCGCGGATGAGCTTGTTCCATTCATTCAGCGGACATACGATACCGATCCAAATCCAGCCAGGACGGGTACTCTTGGGGCTTCGATGGGTGGGTTAGCGGCCTTATTCTCGGCAATCACGCGTTCGGACGTCTTTGGACTGGCAGCCGGGCAGTCTGGGGCCTACTCAGTCGGCGATGATGCCGTAATCGATAAACTTCAAACCGCTAGCATGGCCTACGATATCGGTGGATCATCGCGGCGTGATCTTCGGATGTACCTAGTGGTGGGTACCTACGAAACAGCCATATCTGGCGATTCATCTACTGGAGATCTATTGGGAGCGAATCGCAGGTTGGCAGATGTCCTTGAATCAACGAAGTACGAGTTTAAGTATGACGAACGGCCTGAAGGTCATAGTTGGGGGCTGTGGAAAGGGACTCTCGGGCAGGCGTTGAGCTTCCTGTTCAACTTGCCAGACGGATAAGCCTCGCTTCTATACCTTGTCGCTGAAGCGATCCTCGCTTCGTGGGCGCATAATAAGTTGAATCGGCGTGCCCGGAAAGGGATATTCCTCTCGAATACGGTTCTCGAGATAGCGCCGGTAACTGAAATGAACCCATTCAGGCTTGTTTACAAAGAAAACGAACGTCGGGGGATCTACGCTGGCTTGAGTAGTATAGAAAAACTTTACGCGCAGACCTCCTTTTTGCGGTGGCGGGTGCCGGCCAATGGCATCACGCAATAGCCGGTTTAAGTCAGAGGTTGCGATTCGTTTGAACCTGGCTTCGTATACCTCCGACACCGCAGGCATGATCTTCCCGATCCGCTGTCCCATCTTGGCTGAAATAAACAGCAGGGGAACATAAGGCATGAAGTTCAGGGCATTCCGGAGCTCGTCGGTATATTGGTAGACGGTATACGAATCCTTTTCCAACATATCCCATTTGTTAACAAGCACGATGATAGAGGCAGATTCCTCAACCAGCATACCGGCGATGTGCACGTCTTGGGCTGTTGATCCTTCTATGGCATCTACGAGCAACAATGCTACATCCGCCCTGCGCAGAGCTTTCAACGCTCTAAGGACGCTGTACTTCTCCACGCCTGGATCGATCTTTCCCCGTCTCCTGATACCTGCTGTGTCGATGAGGGTAAATTCCTGGTCGTCCCAAATGAATCGCGTATCAGTCGCGTCACGCGTCGTCCCAGGGATAGGGCTGACGATGGCTCGTTCCTCCCCCAACAGTCTATTAAGTAAGGTCGACTTTCCAACGTTTGGTCGGCCAAGAATGGCTATCTTGATCGACTCATCGTCCTCTTCATCTTCTAAAGCAGGAATACCTTCGACAATGGCATCTAGTAAGTTACCACTGCCAGTGCCGTGGAGAGCGGAGATGGGAAAAATCGGGCCTAAGGCTAGCTCGTAGAATTCATAGGCGCCATCCCATAGACGCGTCGATTCTAGCTTGTTTACGGCGACGATAACCGGTTTCTTAGTGCGTCTCAGAATATCGGCGACTTCCTGATCGGCTGCCGTAATTCCGGCTTGACCGTCTACAACTTGAACGATGACATCCGCGTCTTGTATGGCAATCGACGCTTGCTGGCGGATAAGCGGGAGAAATCGTTCTGAATCTTGAGAGAGGGGTTCGGTGTGCCGGCCCTCCGTCACTTCCAATCCCCCAGTATCGACTAGAATGAACGGAATGCCTGCCCAATCCGCCTCCGCATAGAGACGATCACGCGTTGTTCCAGGAATTTCAGAGACAACCGCCAGGCGCCGTCCCACGATGCGGTTGAACAGCGTTGACTTGCCGACATTGGGTCGGCCTACGAGGGCCACAAGGGCTTTTTGGCTCATCCTAACGCAAGAATGTTCGAACAGAGAAAGTAACGCCGGGGCAAATCGACGTATATCGGGAAATTGGCCGCGAAAGGGTTCGCGAAGCTTCCGGCGACGGTGTTTGTAATGGACCTACTCTCCAATGTTTCCGTCTCTGTTAGTGATTCGGTCCCGGTTATCACATTGGTCACGGAGACGACTCTGGTTATGATGACGGTTACCACTGCCGGTTGTGTTGAACGAACCTCGATTTCTTCGGCCGATACCGACACGAACGGCTCGAGGACGTAAGTTCCCGTGACAAGATTTAATAGGTTAACGGTTACCCGGATATCATCCTCAGCCAATGAATCGAGCACCGTTAATGGACCGAAAAGAAAAACCCGAACCTGCTCAGGATCAACGATAGCTTCTAGCCCTTCACCGAGAGCGCGTATCTCCACCGGTCGCCGAACGACATCGCTCGTGAGAATCGGCTCAATCTCGACCGTAACAACGATCGGCTGTACATCCACCATCCCAATACCATCGGGAAGATCCAGAGCGACCTGAAAGGTATCAGATTCTTCCAAACCAGATATGTCGACCGGTTCTGTCTGGATGCGAAGCCCTTCCAGATCTGCCGGGGCGCCAGTAACCTGAACACTGGTCGGCTCGGCGTTAACATCGAGGAGCCGGTATCCAGGCGCGGGTTCGCCGACCCAGTTTACGGTAATTGGCTTCTCGGCAAATCCTGCCAGCTCGATTACCGGGATGATGACTTCAACCTCGTCAGGGCTAACTGTCAGACCTACCACGCTGGCGACATTGCCATCACTATCATAAAACGTTGGCGGCCGTTCCTCGGTGATATCCTCCCTGGCATCGTCAACGAAAATCGTTACTCTTCCTTCAGCCAACTCGCTGACCCGGGGTGCCGGTCCGGTTATCTGAACGAACTCAGGCTCAACCCGAGTCTCCCCTTGCCGGTGTCCGCGGGCTACATCTCCGCGAACCTGTACGGAGATAGGAATATCCCGGGTAATTATCTGCTCCATTCGAATTACGGTTGACTCCGGCGACTGGGAAATAATGCTCACCTGGTCATCCTCACCTAAAAAGACCACTTGGATTGGCACCTCAACTTCCGAGTAAGGAAGTTCACTCAGATCTACAATAGCTTCGAAATCCGCAGGGACAATATCTGCAATGGCTGACTCTGAACCTTCTATGGTGATAAATATGGTCTGCGGAGGCCTAGTGAGCAATGTAGCCTGGGGCGGCACGCCTACCGTTTCGACGCTTATCTCGAGGATCCGCGTTTCCACAGGATCTCCAGCCCGAACAGCCGCTGCCCATATTACCATGGCTAGAATCAGGGCCAATAATAAGGTGGTAATGTTTGCGATAAGTCTTCGAAAGGTTTGCATGGATGGTCTATTTTATTGATCTCTCTTCAATGGCAATTCATTGACTGCTCTTTGACGACGATGACGCTTGTGTTTGCTCTAGAAGTGCATTTAGGACAACGTCAATGCGGGACGGATCCTGCCGGCGAAGAATGCGCCCATTATGGGCGATTGAGACTTGCCCGGTCTCTTCGGATACGACGACCACAAGCGCGTCGCTTACCTCGCTTATACCCAGACCTGCTCTATGACGCAGCCCCATCTGTCGATCCGACAAGTGACGGGTCGATAAAGGCAGGACACACGCGGCTGCAATCAGTCGCTCGCCTCTAGCGATAAGTGCGCCATCATGCAGCTCAGTGTGCCGGTTGAAAATGGTCAAGATTAACTCTGGCGACGGTTCTGCATCGATGACAATGCCGGTGTCTATGAATTCTTGCAAGCCAGTATCCTGCTCAATCACTACAAGCGCACCGTATCGACGTTGGGACAAGCGCAAGCAAGCGTTGGAAACGGCCATAACGAGCTCGCTATGTTGATTTCGCCGGAAGATTCTGAATACCTGTCCTGCTCTGCCTAATTGCTCGAGAGCACGGCGCAATTCCGGTTGAAAGATCACCGGGATGGATATGAGCAATGCCGGTAGCGTCACAGCCACTAACCAGCTAAAACCCGTAAGGTTAATGACTGTGACAGATATCACAGCGAACAATCCTATCAATACGATAACGCCACGCAGCAGTTGTACTGCCCGTGTATTGGCAACGACCATAAAGACGCCATATATGACAAGCGTCACCAGGAGGATGTCAATGATATGGAGCGCTGGGTTTTCTGTGAATCGACCTAGATAGTATGAAAGCTGGTCCAAAATAAATCCTATCTCAAACTGATGGAGATGAATGGCTCATGGTTGCCATCGAATCCTTGAAAGAGCCATTGGCTCCTGCGATAACACCCCAACGATTTCGCGAACCTACCGAATTGACTGAGAATACTTGAATATAATGATCGATCACTACCAATTTCCCCATTGATCCGGGGGATTGTTAAAGCTAAAGCCTATTAAGCAACTGGCAGGTGGTCTGCCTCTGACGTACCGGTCCCGCTTCCTTGACGCATACTATAAAGTAATTGCGAGTACTTTAATTCGTCCTCTGGATGCAGTGTCAATATTTTTTCTATTGTTGCGATGGCACCTTCCGTATCACCGGCTTCCAACTGTAATTCGCCAAGCTGGTCAAGTAATTCGATCGCCTCAGCGTTCTGTCCTTGATGTATTTGAAGACGAACCATGCGGTCCACCAGCCCTGCATCCGCAGGTTGTTGTTCGATCATTTCGGCGAGAATGCCCGTGATTTCATCGCCTCTTCCATTTCTAACCAGGTATACGAGATGCCGGTCGAGATGGCGCATTCCGGCATCCGGTCTTCCAACTTTTTGGTAGAGATCGATCATTGAACGAGCGATCATCACATCGCCTGGATCGCTCTTGCTCAATTCACTGTACGCTGCGATCGCCCGCTTCCAATCCAGTCGCTGCATATCGATATCAGCGATCACACGCAAAAGACGTAGACGCCATTCAGTGCCGAGCTCGCCACTCGGGACAATCTTGAGGGCTTCCATATAAGTCTTCCTTGCCTCGTCTACTTGAGCCAAGTTGTATTGTGCATCACCCAGCGCCAAATAATGCTCAAGAGCCCTTTCCAATCTATCACTTTGGATCAGCAATTCGATCAGTCGAGCTCTTGTCTTCAGATCCAATGGGGATAATTCCAAGGCTCGCTCATAGGCGTTAATTGACCCGTTTTCATCTCCGCGCACCCGGTACGTATCACCAATAGCAATAAATTTTGCTACAGCTATATCGGCGCGCTCCCATCGGGCCAACAGCTCGGCAAGCTGAATGTGCCCAGGAAGATAAAAGGGCGAGAGTTGAATGGCACGATAGGCTTCCTCAACGGCACTGTGATAATTGCCGCGCTTTCCGTAGAGCTCACTAAGATATAACGATTCCAAAACCTGGGTCGAACCAGCCATTAAAATATCGCCCAGGATCATGGTTTGCCCGTCAGCTGATAGAGCATCTAACCGCTCCCGCGCGGCTCTGATCTTAAACTCCCAATCTTTGTGCTCGAAAAACTCGACAAGGGCAGCCATGAATTCAGTTGCCTTAGCTGTGTCCTCCCCAGTAAGTAGGTCATTCGCTAGATGATCATAGAGCTCGATCAATCTATCGCTCTGTTCTGGTTGCACCGTATTCAGGTCGATAATCGTCAAGGCCACCAAGTAATGCTCGACAGCCTTGCTGACAGCCTCAAGCTCCCTGTATGTCTCACCTAAAGCGTAATTACTGGCGACGCGGTATCTCTGTTCCTCATTGGCCTGATTGAATTGGGAAATGGCATCGTCCAACCTAACCTGGTCCTGGTACAACACGCCAAGGTTGAAGTGCACGGCTGCGCTGTTTTCGCCCCCTCTGATCGCTTGCTCAAATGAGGCGATTGCCTCCTCAAACCTATCGCGGGTTTGATAATCCAACCCTTCGCTTATGTAGGCGTCTCGCTCAACCTTATTTATACCAATTCCGGTTGTTGCCATGAGAGCATCTTCTTCGTCCTCGAATTCGAATACTCCCTGAGCCAACTGCTCCAATGCAAGACGGCGTGCATGCTGCATCGGGCCACCACTAATAACCGAATCATCCTTAACTGGACCACCCGCTGTTTCGGCTTCGTAGGCAGTGGCAAATGGTGGAATTTCTTCGCTATCGAAAGCTGCTAGTGTCTCCAGGCTGACGAATATCTCGTCGTCGGTCGCAATGTCGGCAGCACCCTGTTCAATAAGCTCCATCGCCGTTAGGATGTCAGGGTTACGAGGATCTAGTTCAAGGGCAGCCTGGCACATTTTTAAGGCGCTTTCTTTCTGATTCTGCGAATTGTAAATCCGGGCAAGCGCCAGATACTCTCGAACAGCGTTCCGTGTTAGGCCCTGCCGCTGATACAAGGATGCTAACCGGCGCCGTGCCCCGATGAGGTTGGGATCGAGACGCGCTGCTCGTAACCAGTTGCCAACGGCCTCGTCTAAACGTTTTCTTCGGAGCTGGATTTCTCCAATCGCCATATATGTCTGGGCGGCATCCCTGACCTGACCCAAGCGTTCCTGGACATCGGCGACATGCTTGAGGTAAATCATGTCTCCTTTGGAAAATCGGGCAGCGAGTTTGTAATTCTCCAACGAATTCTCAAGCTCCCCGAGCTCGAAATAAGCCATACCCAGTCCAGCATAGGGGGATGGTTCAGAGGGAGCTTCTTGAGATGCTTGTTCGAATTCGCGAATAGCATCTGGCCAAAGTTGATCCCAACTGTACGAATGTCCTCGTCTTATCGCTATCTCATAGCGGGCTTGGCTACCTGCCACTTTAATCCTCCATTTTGCACTCGGGGTCAACAGCAATTGTGGCTTTTGAAAGTATACCACAGGCAAATATGCACGAAAAGCGGCAGATATACATAAAATACCTCTTGTGCTACAAATAACTTTATGGTAAGATAATCGACGCAGAGGGGATGTCACCTGATATTTTAATTAGAGGTGCGTAACAATAGGATACATTTCTTATTGGTCATGTTCGCGGAAAGCGGTCATGACCTGTGTCCAAGCATGCCTTGCGCGTAGTAGTATCGCGCGTGGCCGCCCTTCAGGAGGGCAAAAGGTAGGTGACATATGGACTTAAACGATCGGCGTTCCATTCTCTTTCTTGTTCTTGCATTTCTCGTAGGTTGGGCAATCGGGTTGTTTATATTTGGGTGGGTACTAACCCCAGTTAAGTATACAGGAGCCGGATTTCAGGATCTCCGAGAACAGGAACAAAACCAATTCCTTATCTCCATGGCGGAACTGTATGCATTAACCAAACACGATGACTATTTTGTTAATGTGCTTGCCACGTGGGATAAGGCCGACGAGACGATCTGCGAGTTGGCGATTGACAACGGGACGAATCCCGCCCAGCAATTGAAATTGAATAGCTTGGCGGCCGTTCTCAACGAAGGCTCAGGGTGCGCAGAGGTTGCCGCTGCCGCAAATAAGCAATTGGGAACCGAAGATGCAGATGAGGGTGGTCGCAGCACCGGCGCTAATATCGCCCTGATTTGTGGTTTATTGCTCTTGCTTGGCTTCATCGTTGGGGCAATTTTCATCTTGTGGCAACGTCGTGCCCAACAGCCAGGCGAGGATAATCAGCCTGGTTTTACCGGGCCAACAGAAAGCCCTGTGCTCGAAAAATCCGAGACCGACCAGCAGGTCACTCCTCTAGCACGTTTCGAGACAACCTACGTCCGTGGCCATGACACCTATGATGATTCGTTCTCCATTGAGAACGCGGATGGTGATTTCCTCGGCGAATGCGGGGTCGGCTTGTCGGAAACGATCGGGGCAGATATGCCAAAGAATGTGACCGCTCTAGAGGTGTGGCTCTTTGATAAGAACGACATTCGAACCGTCACAAAGGTTGCTATGAGCGATCACGCCTTCTTCGACGAGGCAATTAAGGCTAAGCTAGCGCCTAAGGGCGAACCGATGCTGGCCCGACCGGATGATGTCATCGTTCTCGAGACTGCTTCTCTCATTGTCAATGCCGAGATCACTGAGATGGAGTACGGAACGGGAACCTTGCCACCGCAGAGCTTTTTCGAGCGGATAACGGTTGAGCTCTCCGCCTGGGCCAAAGAAGGCGATTTCGGAGAGCCCGACGTTCAGGGGCGTGTGGACGAAATTCTAGACTACTAAGGGTTCAGAGAGCTCCGTCTCTCTACGGACGCATAAAGATAATCAAATACCTCCCGATAACACCGGGTTCATTAGAATCGGTGTTTGTTTAAGGGAGGTATTTTCATTTACGAATGGTAACGAGAGTCGGCAAATACACTCGCGACTCCGATCATCCACAGATCTCGATTGTTAAGAAGACTGGACTCTTAAGACGTTGGGAATATCAATACATCGGTCAACAAACGCTGCCCAAGAGATCAAGAATCGCGGAATATCAAGCCTTTTGATAGGGATCGAAGAGTTTATCCCATTCCTGTAAAGCATAGCGATCGGTCATTCCGGCGATATAGTCAGTGATGACGCGCTCTGGAGAAGCCTTGTCCAATCTTTGCTGTATATGGGTAGGCAGCATCCTCGGCTCACTTACATAGGCCATAAAGATTTCACACAAATACCGCTCCGCCTTAGCGTGCATACGCATTAGCCGGTAATGGCGATACATGCGTTGGTACAGGAAATCCTTCAGCGAACGAATCCAGTCACCAAGTTCATCTGAATAAGTTACCACATTTTCTTTCTGGCTCTGAAGCGCCCTCGGAGAGTCAATGCCCCATCTCTCCAGATTGACGGCTGACGTTTTGATGACGTCCGTTACCACCATCCCAATCAGCTCGCGGATGACCTCGCCCCGAGAGGTCTTGGTAAAGATATCGCCTTTTTCGCCAATGTGACTGGTTAGCGCCTGCCATATCTCAATGTCGCTGAGGTCACGAATTGAGAATAGCTCAGCACGTAAACCATCCTCAAGGTCGTGAGCATTATAGGCGATCTCGTCGGCTGCATTGGCAATTTGTGCCTCAAGCGAGCCATTCTTATCAGGTTCGTATTCCGAGGTGTCGCTCTTGTCGTATTCTGTCTCGTGCTTGATCATCCCTTCCCGCGTTTCATAGGTGAGATTTAACCCTGTGAACTGAGGAAATCGCTTCTCGATCTCGGTCACGATGCGATAGCTTTGGGTATTATGATTGAAGCCCCCGTGTTCATCCATCAACCCATTTAGCGCCCGTTCTCCAGCGTGACCAAAGGGTGGGTGTCCTAAATCGTGGGCCAGACAAATGGCCTCGGTTAGGTCCTCGTTGCCCCCTAAACCTCGAGCGATGGAGCGCCCAAGTTGGGCTACTTCCAGGGTATGGGTTAACCTGGTACGATAGTGATCTCCCTCATAATAGACAAAGACTTGAGTCTTGTATTCCAGTCTCCGAAAGGCCGTCGTGTGCACGATTCGATCCCTATCTCGGTGAAATGCGGTACGAATCGTAGACTCAGGTTCGGGATGGATGCGACCCCGGGAATCGGAACTCTTTAACGCATACGGGGCTAGATACGCATTTTCGATCTGCTCCAGATCGCTTCTTTTCCTTTGGTAGCTCATGGGAACACCTCATGACTAGTGTAAATGATGTCAGGTTCGGGTCGCTGAAGGAAAGCTCCTAAGAGGCTCCAGAATACCGGAATTCCGTTTGCCCCAACCTTATGGCAAGTGTAACATAATCCCCAGGACGAGAAAAATGGAGCAGTGGCAACGAACGGGCATTAGACTTGTATTTATTTTGGTGGTTAGCGCTATCTTCATTGCGACCGCCGCTTTCGTGGCTCTCGCCATCGTGTCAAAAGCCCCTGAACCAACTCCAGCCAACCTTTCTCACCCTGAGCAACTTATCGAAGTCGATGGTAGAACCATCATGCTGAGGATCGATCCGGAAAAGGCCGTTATCATGAGCGCCGAGCAATCTTCGACGATTGATCCGGAACAGGTTCAGGAACTCGATTTTCAGATCGAAGCTGTTGATACACAGCTGGAGGTGGAACCGACGCTATCACCCACTGCCACTCCTATTCCGGAACCGTTGATCTTCGTCGATTACCTAGTTAGGCAAGGGGATAGCCTTTATAGCATCGGTATCGAACAAAACAGCTCTATCGAACTACTGGCGATGTATGGTGTCGATGCTGACGATCTCATTTCTGGGAACATGCTAAATCTGCCTGTGGCCAATCCTTCATACTGTCCCGGAAGCAGGGCCTATGTCGTCCGCGATCATGATACGGCATACGGCATAGCCCGTGCTTTCAACACGACATCAGAGGCGATCATGGCGATTAACAATTTTCAAGCGGGCTACGTCATCAAAGTAACAGAAGTCATCTGCGTTCCGGTGGCATGAATTGGCGCCGTCTCTACGATGATTCGTAACCCTGCGAATCAGGTAGAGTAGCTGTTGCCCGGTCCATGGCAATAATCATATTGCCTCTCCCAGTTCGTCTGTGGAATAAGTTATAAGTCTCGTCGACTTCACGAAAAGTGTTTAGATGTAGAGACGATGTGAAGCGCATTTCTGGAGACTCATCAGGGAGCAGTAACCCGGATTCCTGATGTTACATCCAATAAGGGTGGGGATATACAGCGTCGTGTCGGCCTTAAACGCGATGGTATATGACACTAACCATCCATAGGTTGGTTTGTCTCGTGTGATCTGGCGATGGTAGAATCGCGTTGAGATGCAACTTGAATTCTGGAAAGACGAACTTCACAAGAGATGGGTCTCCTTCCTCCTGGCCGCATTATTCACTGCCTTATTGTTTTGGCTTAACAGTCAAAAATACCAAGCTCTCACACTTCAATCGCCTGATATTGACCAGTTCAGCCAGGCGATATGGAATACACTTCACGGCCGATTTCTTTTCACGACTGTTACCAACCAGTCGATATTGGCCTTTCACTTCTCGCCCTACCTGTCATTACTGTCACCTTTACTGTTGATCTGGTCAGACGTCCGGATTCTCTTCCTGGCACAGACTGTCAGCGTTGCCGCAACGGGCGTAATTCTCTATAGGATTGTTGAAGACAGACATCGAACCCTGGCGCCTTGGTTCCTCCTGGCTTTTTATCTAAACGCCTCGCTTCACACCGTTTCCTTGTATGAATTGCGCCGGGTGACCTTCGCCATGCCCTTCATCGCCCTGATGTTCTATGGGCTTCTTAAAAATCGAAAAGGACCGTTGCTGGTAGGAATTGTTTTTTCTCTACTTATCAAGGAAGACCTGGGCCTTATCGTGGCTATGGTCGGTCTTTATCTCGTATTGTTTAAGCGAGATTGGAAGTGGGGGATACCGATTACAGTGCTTGGTCTAGCGTGGAGCGCCAGCATGTTGCTCTGGATAATCCCCTCGCTGAGAGGGGGGGATTACAATCAGCTGCGTTATTTCGCCAATTGGGGCAACTCCCCTCTTGAGATAGTCCGAACGATCTTCTTGAATCCTTTCCGTGTCGTTTCCACGATATTCGATTTGAACGGACTTCTCGCTTTAGTACGAGTACTGATTCCGCTTGCGATAGTGCTCCCTTTCCTGGCGCCTGAATTCGCCCTTATCGCATTCCCTTTCGTCGTCATGATGCTGCTCAGTGGCGATCGGGATATGCATACATTGAGCCGGTGGTACATGGCCCCAGTCTTGCCGATTCTTTTCGGGGCCGTCGCCGCTCTGCTAAATCGCCTTTCAGAGCGTAAAGCCAGATGGGTAGTCGTTGCGTTGCTTGTCGCTTCCGTCGTGGGTTATTTTGTCTTCAGTGGCGGGCCACTCGGTGGAGAGTATGAACCAGGTAGATACGAGATTACAGACCGTGCTCGGAATGCCTGGGACATCATCGAGCGTGTACCTGAGGATGCCATCGTAGCATCTCAGGTTGCATTCATCACACCTCTTGCCCAGCGAGAACACATCTATCTTTACCCCTGGTACGCTATTGGTCAAGAGAACATCGAGTACTTCATCATGGGTAGGGGCTTTGATTCCTATCCAATTCCGGCTGACGAAATTGATTGGGAAATCAATAACTTGATAGCGGATCCCGATATCGTTGTGGAGGAAGAAGTCGACGGCATCTATTTGCTCCATCAGAACGGTGAATCTCTACCAGCTTTTGAGGTAAGCAAGGTTGCCGAGGATGCGATCAAGCTGGAGCGATTCGAGGTGGCTGTTGCGGATGATAACGGCTTCTACCGGAGCATTGAAAAAGAACCTTTAGCAGTGAGCCCAGGACAGCTTGTTAGAGTTACCCTTTATTGGGAGGCCTTGGCAGCTCCTAATGCAGAACGGACTGTATCTGTTCGGATTGAGGATACGTCCGGGGCACTTGTAGGCCAGCATGATATGTTGCCGGTAGACGGGAGCCGGCCGACAAGTTGGTGGCAACCTGGCTGGCGGATTCGCGATGTCTATTATCTGACAATTGAGCCAAATGCTTCCTTGGGCCCCGGTTCGCTTGATCTTGTTCTGTACGATTCGTATACCGGCGAACGTGTCCGTTTTGAGGGAGACAACGAAGTCCTTCAGTTACTTGACGTATTTATTTCAGAGCCATCCAGTCAAAATAGCCAGAATGAATAAGACTATAACCGATGTCCTTGAGGTCGAGTTTGTCATTAAAACCGGCCCACCCAGCCATTAACCCACCCTTCCGACTTAACGCATGATTAAGCGTAATATAACTTGGCTCTTGGTTATTTTGCTGGTTGCGTTCGTGCTCCGGCTGGCTTTTCTCGGGAGCAAGAGCGTCTGGCTGGACGAGGCCTTTTCGGTTTGGCAAGCGAACCGGACTCCGGCCGAGATCTGGAATGCCACCTTCGACAACCACCCACCAATGTATTACCTGCTTCTGCAAGCTTGGATGAATCTAGGTAAGAGCGAGGCGGTTATTCGTTTGCCATCGGTCTTGGCATCGATGGTCGGACTGGCGCTTCTTTATACGCTGGCGCGCCGGCTGTTCGACCGGAAGGTAGCCCTGGTCGCCGTCACTTTATTGGCTCTTGCCCCCATTGATTTGTGGTATGCGCAGGAAGCGCGAATGGTCATATTCGTGGTTCCGGCTGCACTCCTGATCGCTCTGGGTCTATTGGAAATGGGCTGGAAAGGAGCCGGCTTAATCACCGCTGGCTTGGCCGCAGGACTGTACTTCGACTACACGATTGTTCCGTTATGGGTCATCTTAAGCAGTATCTGGTTTGTCAGCTGGTGGAAGGATGGCAGACCGGCTCCTCAACTAATGACATGGTTCCTTGCTTCCCTTCTGGCCTGGTTAATCTTTATGCCCTTGTGGCCTCATCTACACCTCGTCGCCAGCCGGATGAGCGACATCTTTATCTTCGCAAATCTCCAGGATATCACCGGTTTACCGGGCTTTGGAGTGTGGTTGCCAGTTATTGCCTTGCTACTTCTCGCGGTTGGTACAGCAGCATTTGCTCACTGGATTCCAGATATCTTGGATCGGCCTGGGATTGGCCAGATTGTGGTCATCTCGTCCGTCATCGTTTTTATTCTTCTGACCGCACTTATTCCCATTCCGCGACTTTACAGCGTTAAAAGGCTAGTTGTTACCGGCTGGCCTTTTGTAATTCTTGGTTTGGCCTGGCTCACCTTGAGCATGTTTAGAAAGCAAAAGCTCGTGTTTTTCGGGTTGGTTGCCTTTTCACTCATCACTTCCCTGATTACCTTATTGGCCGTTCCCAAGGATGACTGGCGCGGAGCAGTAGCCCTCATCAACCAGAAAGCCGGTGCGGATGATGTCGTCTGGCTGTACCCGTTTTCTGGTAATCTACCCTATAACTATTACGAGCCAACGGTGAGCCCTCGCTTTTCGTTCGAACTGTTGGACGCGCCTCCAGAAACCAATATCTGGCATATAGCGGAACGGCAACCAAACAGGCCAATCCCTGGATCCGAAGCTGAGATCTGGCTTGATGCCAACAGAAAGTTGTTGGAGGTCATACCCCTGTATCGTCTGGAGGTTCGCCATTATTCATCAACGGAATGACTTCTTCCTTGTCGATTCGCCTGCAACTGACCAATATCCTATCGTCTACCGGTCTTTCTCACTCGCGATTACACAGTCCTCAGGGTAGAATCAGCATGGTGAGGGGTGTTGAACTACACTCAATTCTCGAAGCAAGATATTGCTCGATATAATTGACAAGAGGATAAGCATCCATCCGGATTTACTAGCTACATTTAATAGCGACTAAAGGTTGGTCGATGAACAAGAAAACGATATCGGACTTAGATGTGAAGGATAGTAGAGTGCTGGTGCGGGTCGATTTCAACGTGCCCTTGAGCAGCAAAGACCCTAACGATGACATCTTGGTGACTGATGATACGCGCATTCAGGCCGCGTTGCCTACATTAAGATACTTGCTTAACGGGGGGGCGACGTTGATTTTGTGCTCGCACTTGGGTCGTCCATCCTCAGCGGAAGATCGGCAATACGCTATGGATCCCGTCGCCGTATCTTTGTGCGAATCACTTGGGCGCCAGGTAAAGAAACTGGATGTAGTCGTGGGGCCAGCAGCAAGTCAGGCGGTGACGGAGGCCAAGGCTGGCGACATCATTCTATTGGAGAACACACGATTCGAACCCGGTGAAAAGAAAAACGATCCAAAACTCGCAGGCCAGCTCGCGGATCTCGCGGACATCTACGTCAACGACGCCTTTGGATCTGCTCACCGCGCTCACGCCAGCACTGAAGGCGTCGCCCATGCAATGCGTTCAAAAGGGGCACCGGTTGTTGCCGGATTTCTGATGGAGAAGGAGATTGCCGCGCTTAGTAAGGCCGTGGACGATCCTGCGCGCCCATATGTAGCCATCATGGGCGGGGCAAAAATATCGGACAAGATAAAGCTAATCGACAAGCTGCTAGAGACCGCAGACATGCTCCTTGTAGGTGGAGGTATGGCCAATACTTTCCTCAAAGCACAGGGACATGAAATTGGAAGGTCCCTCGTCCAGAATGATGCCCTGACCGAGGCTAAGAGGCTTCTAGAGACGGCGGGCGATCGGTTGGTCTTACCCGTTGACGTCGTCGTTTCCGACGAGATCGATGGCGAACAAGAGGTATCGAATGTTCCGGTTTCTGCGATTCCCGACGATAAGATGATCCTGGATATCGGCCTGGTAACGATCCAACGCTTCAACAGTGTGTTACAAGGAGCGAATCTTGTGGTCTGGAATGGTCCCATGGGTGTTTTCGAGGTAAATAGATTCGCCGCGGGTACAAATGCCCTGGCGACCCTGTTAGCCGGTCTAGCCATGAAGGGCACGACAGTAATCGTCGGTGGAGGTGATTCAGCGGCGGCCGTGGCGAAAGCCGGACTCTCTGAGCAGATGTCCCATGTGAGCACCGGTGGCGGTGCTAGTTTAGAATTCCTTGAAGGCAGGATATTGCCAGGCATCGCTGCCCTGGATGATAAATAGCGAGCGATACCGGATGTTTTCCGTCTCGCTGGATTTACCACGGAGTTGAATATCACTTCTGCTTTACCGGATATACTGGTTTGTATTTAGCCAACTATCGATAATTGGCTTCGTGTCAAAGAGAGCATTTATATTCAACAATCGAATAGGGTCTCAAGAACCCTGCTGTGGCAACGAGCTTAACAATATTTTGGAAGGACGTATGCGAACCAAATCAAGAAATCTATTCTTGTATATCATTTTTGTACTGGTGCTCATCACACTTTCCGCTTGCAGCGAAGATGCGGGCCAGCCTGAAGATGAGCAGCAGGACCCGGCGAGCCAATCCGAGACCGAAAGCCAATCTGGGGAAGAAGCCTCGCCGACCGCGATATTCATCGCCCCAACGGCCACGATAATCGGCAGTGGCCTCGGCCTACCACCTACCTCAACTATGAGCGCGCCGCCCTCACCCACTCCGCTCCCTATTACTGAGGTTGCTGAGCCCACCCCATTAAATCCTGAGGAGTTCGATGGAGTCCGGAATCCCTTGACGGGAGAACCGGTGGAAGACGCCGCCCAATTGGAACGTCGACCACTGGCCATTAAGATCTCCAACGCGCCAGCGCTATGGGTACGTCCCCAATCTGGTCTGAGCGATGCCGATATTGTGTTTGAACACATTACCGAGGGCGCTCTCACCCGATTTACCATGATCGTCTACGGCAAGACCCCGCCTGACGTTGGTCCGATAAGAAGCGCCCGTCTCATCGATCTTGAGCTACCGGCGATGTATGACGCTTCGCTGGTTTACTCGGGCACGAGCAACGGTGTCGGTCAGAAATTGTTCAACACAAGTCACTGGTCACGAGTGCTGAGACCGCACGAGGCAGGTTATTACCGAACCGGCGCTGATAAACCCTTTGAGCATACGCTTTACGCCAATCCGGCGACCCTCTGGGAGGTTCTGGATGCCAAGGGGCTCAACAGTTCTCCCGAGTTCAGTACGAATATGAGTTTCAGCGAGACTCCTCCTCCAGGGGGTAAGCCTGCGAGTGAGATCGATATCCAATACTCGACCGAGCTGGTGGAGTGGAACTATGATCCGGAGACCGGTCGATACTATCGTTGGGCGGCCGGACAACCTATCCTGGATGCCAATTACGGCGAACAGGTATCAGCTGCAAATGTGGTGATCGTAACTGCGAACCACGTCCAGGATCAAAACATCTGCGAGCAGGTCACGAACGGCGTCTGCGTGGCTCTCTCCGTCGAAGCGCAGATATGGGGATCCGGTCCGGTTACGATATTCCGGGACGGGCAGCGCTATGACGGCACCTGGGAGCGGATCGATAACGGAGATATGTTCACCTTCTATGACGCCAATGGCGAGCCCATTCCTTTGCAGATCGGCAACTCCTGGTTTCAGGTAATGCCCACTTGGTACGAGAATCCAGTCACTTCTGTCCCGTAGGTCCTACAAACCAAGTTCGGCCTGGCACCAGCGGCTGCTTAGTCGCGTAATGCTTGGCGTACCTCTGGAACCCAGTCGGCAATCTCGCCCGCCAGGAGACCAGCATCGACAGCTGCCAATTGGGCGGCGGCTCCATGGAGATACCCACCCAGGATGGCCGCTTCGTAGGGTGAAAGACCTTGTCCCAAGAGGGATACGATGATACCAGAAAGTACATCACCACTGCCGGCCGTTGCAAGAGCCGGGTTCGCGAACGGTAGGATAGTGCACCGGCCGTCCGGAGAAGCGATTACCGTATAAGCTCCTTTTAGCAGGACGACGCAATCCCATTCACGTGCCGCCTTCTTGGATAAATCAACCCTATCCTCAGTCTTGATCTCCGCTACTCCGACTCCCATTAATCTGGCCATCTCACCCAGATGTGGTGTAAGGATCGTATGTGATGGCAAAAGTATCGGCCAGCCCGGCATAGAAGCCAGAATATTAAGGCCATCGGCATCAATCACCAAGGGCGGCAAACTGTCTCTGCTCGCCAGAAGATGACTCACGAAGGCCTTCGCTTCATGGAGACCAGGGCCCACTAATATCGCCCTGTAAACCTTGATTTCGCCAAGGATTTCATCCGCGGCTCGTTTCCCTAGAACGGACTGGTCCGCGATCATTGGGTAAGTGGCTTCGGGCAACTGGGCCGCCAACGATGGAAGGATGAGGGATGGAACCGCCAGAGCCACCAAACCAGATCCCGCGCGGTAGGCGGCTCGTCCGGCAAGGGCAGCCGCCCCCCAGTACCTGGAAGAACCGGCAGCTATCAGCACCCATCCGAAGGTTCCTTTGTGTCCATCCGGCGGTCTATCAGGCAGCAAATTACCCGCCACCTCGGCCGTTGCCAGTTCCACAGAGACAGCCTCCACCTCGGGCAAGTCCAGACTGATGTCGATATCGGCGACGACCAGCTCTCCACAGGCGCCGGCTCCGGGGAAGATAAAGTGACCGCGCTTAGGTCCGGCAAAGGTTACCGTCACATCGGCGTCGAACGAGAGAGGATCTAACGCTCCAGAATCACAGTTCAATCCACTTGGACAGTCAACGGCGATGACGATCGGCCGCCCCGCGAGTGCAGCCATGTTATCGCGGAACGACCGCGAATTCGTGGGTATGCCGGCATTCAGACCAGAATCAGATGCGAACTGTGTAACAGAAACCAAACGGGTACGGTTTTGTTCATCCACCCTCCTTAACCTTTCCGCAAGCGCGGATTTCACCTGTTTCATCAGATTTGCCAGATCACCTCCGACGGGACGCGTTACACCGGTTCCAAGCAATCCATCGATCAGGATGTCGGTAATATTGAGGCGGGCACGGAGTGCTCTATAGCGTTGGTCAAAATCGGCAAGGATCACTGGCAGGTTCATCTCGTGGACGAGAGCTAGATTCTGATCCTCTTCCGGATCTCTGGCCCGGTACATATAGAAACTGACATCGGCCCCTGCCTTGGCCAGGTAACGGCCGGCCACCAGCCCGTCCCCACCGTTGTTTCCCGGGCCAACTAGAATCGTCACTTTGCGACCGGTGATGGGGTAGCGATCGATGGCGGCATCAGCTATTGCCTTGCCGGCTTTCTCCATCATCTCATCGTAACTGTTTCCTGCGGTATCGGAAGCTTTTTCCGCGGCTACCATCTCCGCGACGTTAAATACCTTAATCATGTTTCACTCCACTCTGCACGATGAATCTCTTCGCTTTCAGTCCAATTTGATCCATATGCACAAGAGTTACCATCCGCTGTCGATCTTTATCGTTTCACTAAGTATAGAGTATGCCTGGGGAATTATCCTACCGGCGCTGTCACGTGTTTCCGGTCGGTCACCGCTTATCGCATCGTATAATCCAATAGCGAGATGGTACTCACCAGGGGGCAAGCCAGCCAATGACAGGATGGATTCGTCAACTATTTTTTGCCCGATGTTCCATTGAGTGGTTGGACAACCCCAATTGCAGGGAACGAAATCATTCTGCCTTACTATCTCGCCTGATCCATCGAGTAAATGCACGAATACTTTGTAATCCTGGTCGATGTCAGCCAGACTCTGCCATTGGAGAACGAGGTGTAGATCCCCTCCTTCAAACCACCACCTATAGCCCTCCAGTTGGATCGAATCACCGAATGTCAGATCCGTCTCACTGAAAAGTAGAGAAGGATCACTTACGCTATAGAACAAGCTCTCAAGTCCGGAATATATAGTGCCATCCGGGCACTCCAATTGCCATTGGTATTGACCTTCGGGCAAGTTTTCAGGTATCGGCATATGAATCGTCGACCTGGATAGGTCGCCTTCCTGCCAGTCAACTCCCTCATAGAAAGGAACGAAGGAAATGGCGGCTGATGTATCCGCAATGGTCGCTAAGCACTTGCTTTCCCCCAGCGGTGTGCTCGTCAATCTGGTCACTAGATCTATTTCCAGACCCGTGCTATCCGAGTTCAACTGGGTGTTGACTTGAACCAGGTCGAAATCCGGACTTATAGTCAGGGGGAAGGGATCGAATTGATAGAGTCTAGATTGATCCAAGTCGTAGACGATCAATGATTCATCCTGATAGATTGGCGCCATCGGGATAATAGACTTGAAATGATCTAGACGTTCTTCGGTCGTGAATGGGCGGTGGAGCATAATGTACTTCACCCCGGCCTCCTGGAGATCACGTAGAGCTGGTCCGAGCCCCGATATGGGTGATAGGCGCTGGTCGTCGAAGAAGCCACTCGGCAGGTATCGCGCCACCTCCCCACCCTCGTAGAGAGCATTGAGAACCGGTTGGTCGGCAAGAAATGCATAGGTCTCGCTGGTATATCGAGATACGTGGCCGTCGACCGTTGGTTTGCCGTGAAGGGTTTGGTAGTAGAGCCAATACTTAGCATTTGTGTAGTCCATTGGGTAATCAACAACCGCATAGACCTCTTCATCTTCACCCATCTCCTCTAAGAAAGGAGAACTTTCGGGAATCTTTAGGGATGGTATAGGTATGAACAGGTATTCCACAAATATAAAGAGTCCAATCGGTATCAGGGCCCACCGCCAATATGGGTGTCGAGCCAGGTAAGCAGTACCCATTCCAACTAGAACCGCCATCGATAGGACGAGAAGTAAATTGAAGCGATCTGGCGCCCTGATAGTCGAGATAGGAAAGATGGTACCCAGCCATTTGTATGGCAAGGGAATTTGGTCAATGAGATTACCGTTTACTCGAAGGGCCGGTCCGGCCGCTATCAATATCCATAATCCCGCGCTCAGTAGCCAAAAACCCGCCTTCTTGCGCCATCCCCAGGCAGCGGCGATTGCTAATCCGATAACTGTGAAACCGATGAAGGGCCTGAATCCACGATGGTAAGGGAAATTATCATACAAGTGATCTACCAGGTTCCCCCAGAGAGAGTTGTACTGGGGCGGCACCAGGTAGGCGAGCAGGTCGGTCTGTTTATAAATACTTTCGTCGACAATGCTGGAACCCCCTGCCACGATTGACCAGTTGGAGAGTAATACATATAGAAGCGGCATACTGAGAAGCGAGGTAACAAGGAGTACTAGCCCGGTACGGCTTAGGAAACGATTTCGCAATTCCTTGTTGCCGAATATGTCGGTTTTTTGCCGCCACAAGAACCACAGGATGAAAAGGATCGCCCAAAGGGCGAGGAAGACCGCCAGCTGCAGCCCCGTCCATAAGGTCAGGGCGCCAAAAACGCCGGCCGCGATGGCATCACGCCAGCGCCATTTGTACAGCGTTCTTCTCAGGAATAGGATGAAAAACGGCCACCAATGGATGGACCCCAGGTGGGCATGCGCCAGAGCCTGGGAAATGTGGTAGGGAGCAAAAGAAAAGACAAATCCAGCGAAGAATGAGGCCAGGGGGTGATCCGTGATATCGTTGACAAGCAAATACATGCCCATCGCCCCAACCCAAAGACCAAGCATAAAGACGAGGTTGTAGGCGACAACGGGGCCAGATAGCGGTTCGATCAATAGGGCCAGGAATGAAGAAAGAAACGAATTGGAGTGGGCAATGAGGCTCGTGCCTTGCGGATAAAATAAGTAAGGTGTGGAGAAGAGATCAACCTTGGTGGTCACTGCTTCACGAAGCCACCAGTTATTCCAGAAGAATATCCACACATCCTCACTGTCCCCGATCAGTCGCTGGCCAAGGGAGAAGATCGCAGGCCAGGTCATAATGCCAACGAGAATGGCATAGGCTACGCCGGCGAGAGCGGTTTTCTGCCACGGCTTAAGTCGTTCCATTACTGATATGAACTAGGTGCTGATGCTAATCGGCACAGGTCTCAATTGCCAGAAGCACACTATGCACGAGCGATTATTTCTCGTCGGGGCGTACTTTGATGTGGTGAAGTTGTGCAATAACAGATTAGGAGTCGCCAGCTTGATCCATCTGCGGTGGTATATCCAGGGACAACCACTCTGTGTTATAAAACTGCCCGTCATCACCAACCTGATACATGCTTAACCGGACGGCAACGGGATCGGCGTCGATCGGGACGTTTAACGTGTATATGTCACGGATGATTTCTCCATTCTGCCAGCTCGAAACCGGATACCAGCCCTCAACAGGATGAGCCTGGTCAGCCTGGGCAAGAATGTCCTGCGGACTTGCAGGCGGATCGGCGGCGACCAGGTGTACGGCTACGCTGTAATCCTCCTTCTCAGTGCCTCCACTCTCCCAAAATAAGGTAAGCAGTAGCGCAGTTGGTGAGAGCCACTCCAACTGCGCCTGCTGAACGGTCACGTCGTTGCCAAGATCAAAGTTAAGATCCGCGTCGGAGTTGCCACCCACAGATCCGGGTCGCTTAGCGATTTCCACAACTCCTGGAGCGGCCAATGAAAGATACACTAGGCCGAATCTTTCGATCCAGCTGTCAAATGACCGGAGGTAAAAAGTGGAACTCAAAGTATAGATCTTCTCTTGCTCAGCAAAGATGGAATCCAGGTTTGCATTGTGATCGACGAGCTCGATCCCGTCCAACTTCTCTTTATATTCCTTGGCATAGGCCAATGCCCAATAATCTCTTCCCCACAGGGCCATGAACGTCGGTGGGAATTCGCCGGCCTCTGGTTTGAACCCATCGGCCGTCGTGATCACTTCAGTGGCGCTTTGATCGCGGGTGACGACAAGGACCTCAGGCCTGTGATCAACTACCAGGTATATACCAACACTTATCCACACAAGAACCGACGCGATGCCCAGTAGGGGCACCCGCTCACACAAGATCGCGCTGATAATCGCCAAGCCTACCGCCGCCATTGCATAG
Organism: Promineifilaceae bacterium (SeqCode); assembly: GCA_049650305.1. GTDB lineage: Bacteria > Chloroflexota > Anaerolineae > Promineifilales > Promineifilaceae > UBA11865. The sequence goes on along the minus strand of JBARZW010000294.1, from coordinate 9,316 downwards.
GTGGGAAGGTTGACGGCCAGGGCCGCATCTCCGATTCGGCCGATCCAGATAATTGTGGTCAGCAGGGGAAACACCAGCGCTATCATGAGCAAAGCACCGGCCTCACGCCAACTCTTCCAGATTCCGGCTATCACGAGACCTAGAATTCCGGCCGCAAGCAGCGGCAGTGGCCAATCATGGGCGAGTAAATCACGAAGTCCGACGACCCGGGTACCTATTTCAGTCACCGTACCAGGGGTGTTGATAATGCGATCAACCTTCGTGTCCAGGAGAAGTGTCCAGAAACCCTGCCACGTGCCTGGGGCGTTGAAGGTCCACTCAGCACCCATCCAATCTCGGAGCGGTAGATAGAGATAGATTAATGCCCCGGCCAAGGCTACCCCTATTGCAGGCAGGAAGTTGCGACGGATCATCCGCCAATTCGGCCAGGCCAGAAGCAACAAGGCAGGGGCTATGAACACTAGGGCCCGCTGGTGCAGAACAGCTTGGGTAGATAATAGAGCTAACCATAGCAAGGTACTACGCTTGCCTGTTCGGCCAAATTGAAGGGCTGCCAATACGCTGGCCAAGAGCAGGGCAACGGTCATGGTGTGCACTTCGGCGAGTGAGGCGTCCACCCAGACTGACGTCGCCAGTCCGTATAGGAGTGATGTAGATACGGCCGCCAGTGTGGGAACATTGAAAGCTAACGACAACGCCGTCAGAAGGGACACGCTTAGCGCTCCCCACACCGCCGAGAATAGCGACGTCCCGGCCGCCGGTTGGATCCCGAAAGGTCTCAGGATTGTTGTAAATATCGAGCCTGTCAAGGAATAAAGGGGATAGCCAGGGAAATGCAACGTCCCCCAGCGGGGCAATGCGTTCTGGATCTCACCCACGTCGGTGGCGTACGGGTGGGGGCTCCCGTTTGGAATAACCTGCATTGTGCTTAAGTAGATAATGAAGGCGATGACCCCAGCTGTGACTATTGCCGCCCAGCGGGTCTGAAAGAGATGCCGCGTACGCTGCATTACGCCATTAGAGGTATAGTTCTGCTGGCTCACACCTTCACCTGTCGGTATAGGTAGCGGGAACTACCGCAATATCTGCGATAATAATCCGGTCTTCAGATAATCTATCACCGCTCTTGTTGAATGCCGGAATACGTTGAAGCATTATTTGATCATACATACCACCCGATAACGTATAGGTTCCCGGCTGGACGGCTGGGTCAATCTGGATACGATATAGATCTTCCAGTTCTTCGTCAGGTCTCCAGGTTGAGGTTGGCCTGATCCCGTGTAGGGGGATGTTGTCCTGCTGAGCAACCAGATCATCATCGGGCGATAAGAGGTGGCTGAAGACTTCGGAGTCATGTTCTGGATAATCATCGGCTTGCCAGACCAGAACAAGCGAAAGCATATCGCCAGCCTCCACTTGAAGATCACTTAGACGCGCTTCTTTCAGCTGTATGTGATCACCTAAATAGAATTGAACGTCGAATACCAACCCGCCGTCAATAGGATCCTCTGGTCGATCCCCATAAACCCAGACAAAGGTAACACCATTCAGGTCTACGGTTAGCAATGGCTCCTCTGCCGAATCGGCTTGCCAAGCCTCATGCCAGCTTTCGTCACCGAGTTCGCGCATTAGTTGGTTCACGTAATAAATCCCTTAAGTAGCCCGAGGTATGAAGTTGGTTTCTGTTCGGCCAATGAACTCCCGTTGAAAGACTATGGCGCTACGCTTAAAGATCGTAGCTGTCTCATCTTGACCGTGCAGTATCTCGTTGAGATACCGGGCAGCTATCTCTAAACCTTCGCCCTGGTCTTGAAGCGGTAAGATGTTTTGGGCAACGACCGTGCCACCCGAGAGGCGATCGTAATCTGCGCTGAAATACGGATAGCTAAGCAGAGTTGCGGCGACCTGTATTTTAAGAATTACAGCGATGAACGCCCCGGAAGCATAAGCCTTGCCACTGGCTTTAGCCAGCCATTCGGCAGACCAAACAATACCTATTCCTGCAATAATATCCAACGCAGGGAAAACTGGTAGTATGTAGGCTACTTGTTTGTAGTCGCTGAGACCCATCTGGAGAAAGAAGAAAAACACGTAAGTCGCTAGAGCCCAGACTAGCCAACTGCCTGCTGAGCGATGTCGACGCATCGATAAAAAGATGCCTATGATGACAAATGGCAGCGTGATTATCGTGGTCTTCCAGCCAATTGTAGTCAGGTAAAAACCCAGACCTGGATCCGTTTCATAAGTCTGGCCATTGAAGAACACAGGATTTGGATGCGGATCTGACCCATGATACAGGATGCCGTTGTAGATTTCGACCAACGTATCCAGAGGTCTTACCCAAATGACTGGCCACAAGAGAATGAATACTATGACGGCAATGCCAGCCCAGACCAAAGCCGTCCTAATGACCATCCATTCCATGTGCTTCCAGCTGCTATTTTTGGTAATCGTTCGATCGCATTTCCACCGGACAATCGCAGCAGATGTGATGGCCAGGCCAGTATAAGGAATCAGAAAAAGCGACGGGCTCTTACTTAGGAAACTGAACCCGGCGAATAGATCGCTTAGAATTAGTATCGGCCAGTGTCCTTCCTTTAAATATAGGAGCATAGCTAGAGCACTGACCATCATGAAAGTAGCTAGCAGTGCGTCGGGATGGAGAACTTTACTGTAACCAATATAGAAGGGATCGAGAGCAATCAACATCGCCGCCAGACCCGCGATGCGCCAGTTGACTAAGCGACGAAGCAATGTATACATTAGGGCAATACATATTGATATCACCAGGGCGAGAGGGATCATGGCTGCCTGTACGGCGTCAACTAGGGTGCCCGGTGGAGTCGAAGCTATACCGAGCATCTGGTCAGCATTCAAACCTCCACGAAGCGAGGCGAATATGTGCAGTGGTATTCCGGCAAGCCACATAATGCTGATGCCAGGATGATAGCGCTAAAAAGTGCGCGGCCAATCTTGCTCCAGTATCGCGTCAATAAAATGGAAAGCTCGATCTGACCAGACCAATGGACGTGTGACCGGATAGATCACTCTCAAACTGAAAGCGATCAACAATATCAAAATCGGGATGCCCAAATTTCAAAATCGTGGTGATTGCCAGAGCCGGTTAATAATTGTCACCATTACCTAGCATTGATGCTAATCTGCCATAGACGTCGAGGTGCTCAAAGGACTCGTCCTATGATATACCATTCACATTATCTCACCGATCCACCGCGCTGATCTCAGTTGCAAGGATGAAACGGCTATCCTCGGGCGTCTCGCCATCTTGTCGCGTGAGCGGTAAACGGGACATGGTTAGCGGATCATATACGCCGATCGCAGCCCGGTATTTTCTGTCTGGAATTCCAGTTAGATCGATCGGAATATGATCGACGACGATATCACCCGGCGCCCAATAGATAGTTGGGAAACCCCCGCGGTGCGGCCTCGAATCATCCTGAGCTTCGGGCACGTCATTGTCCTCTGGGAATATGTGAATGAATACCTTGTAATCCGTCTCCGTCCTTTGCTCACTTCGCCAGTATATGTTGATAACCAGTTTCTCGGGTGACTCGCGATTAAGCTCATACCCCAGTAAACGCATATTTGTACCGAACAGAGCATCCGCTTCGGTAGCGGTGGGTGGCAGGCCTAACGGGCAGGATTGATCGGAAACCATTATTTTTCCGAGCGAATAAGACCTCGATGTGAAATCATTATCTAGTGAGAGAACCAATTCATAATTTCCAGGCGGCAGATCAGATTTCAGATGGAATGGATAATAGCCCCATACCAGGGAATTCGAAGGCCAGCTACTGCTCTGATCCGTCTCAGAGAGAAGAAAGGTCTCTGTCTGACTTATTTGGCCCGCTTCGTTAACCAATGCCAAATGAGCCGAGTAATCCTGCCCAGGTTCGGCCGATGTGCCCCAGGCTATGTCCACCTCCAATGGTTGTCCAGCGCGAAAGCAATCCCCGCTTACTACGGACTTTACAGGACCAATACCTGGCGCCAACTCCTTCAGGATCGTGAAATTAGTGCCAGCCAACGGCTCAGCGCTAAATAAAACTACAGACTCGTCTTCCATGACGGGTTCGATGATCAAGTAGCGCCGCCAGTGTGCAACTCGGTCGGCGCCAATCTGATCCTTGTGCATAAGGATGTAATCAATTCCCTCCAGAGCAAGTGATCGTAGCTGGTCGCTAACGTCAGTCAACCATGGCGACATCTCGCTGCTCCGTCGTACTTCGCGAAGCAGTGGGTGGCTGTCTATGAATGAAAAAACGCCCGACGGCAGACGCGAGATATGACCGTGCAGTAAAGGCCGGCCGTGAGTGGTTTGGGCAAACATCTGCTCCTTGCCCCTGATCGGATCAATGGGAAGGCTCAGGACGGCAAAATCACCTGGCTGTTTGGCAAGTGTACGGTAAATGTCTGACTGCTGTAAACTCTGAACAGCAACGGATCCACTCGAGTATTCGAACACGATCAACAGACTCAATATGCCAACGATCGCTGCAGGCATCCATGTTGGACGTCCCGCTTTCCAACCCTGCTCACTAAGTAACGATTTAACCCCGTAACCCACCAGGACAGCTACCGGCAAAGCAAGCACAATATTGAATCGCTCTGGCTCACGAAACAAGCGTATAAATAGTAAAGGTTCCAGAACCTTGTATAAGGTTGGTATTCTGGGATAAAGAGTGCCGTTGACACGAAGCATCGGCCCAAGCGCAAGGAGCAGAAGAATCAGACCCATTATCAACCAAGGACGGCTCTTCTTAGGTCGTCTCCAGACGCCATAAGCAGCTAGCCCTATCGCCGCTAAACCCAGGTAGACGGGGAACCGACGTTGCTCAGTGCGATCTGGGTAGTAGCCTTGGTAGGTTTGATGCAACTGGTCGCCAAACAACGGGTGACCAGACGGAGGCGTCACATAAGCGAGCAAGTCGGTCTGCATTACGTCCTCTTCGCCGTCCCGCATCAAGTTGGCAACAGAATCGATAGTAGCTCTTTGCTGGCGGATAAGTAACCAGGCAGGCGCCGCTAAAAGCAATATGGCAACGCCGGCAGCAAGAGCCAGGGCTAGCCATCGTTTGCGATCTCTAACCCACTCAGATGAAACTACCAGAAGGTAAGTGATAATGACAATTGCTGTTGGTATCAGCAGCTGCCACCGTGTATAACCAATCAGAGCGAGCAGCAGGCCAGCCAAGAGTGCGTCGCGCCATCGCCCTTTACGCACAACCAGGATGAGGAAAAGCATGAAAAGAGGTATCCAGCCCGTGCTTACTAGATTCGGATGATCTAATTGCGAAAGACGGTAAGGCCAAGCTAAATAGATCAACCCACCTATAAATCCGGCTAGATAACTTTTCGCGAGTCGGCTGATAAGCAGGAAGGCTGCGTATCCGCACAGGACCAGGTTGACTATAAAGACGACGTTATAGGCGATAACATCGTCCAATACCGCCTGCAGCGCGAGCCATGGGACGATGCTCAGCCAGGCAAAATTATGGTAGGCGAGACTGGCTCCTTCTGGGTAGAAGAGCTGAGTGGTGTAATAAGGAGATTGGCCGGTAGATAACGCTAGCCTCGCCCACCATCCGTTCCAATAGTGGAGCAAAGCGTCCGTCGAACTCCCTGTCAGAACCTGTCCGAAATGTTGCGCCAGTGGCCAGGTGAGATACAGAGCCACGACCAGATAGGCGAATAATGCGATGACATGATATCGGGCTGCTTTTGCCGTCCAAATACGCTTCATATCAGACCAATCATATTAGCTTACTTCTGTAATTCTTAATTAGCTTATGTCGGGAAGGCAAGACCCATAAGTTTCAATTGTACCAGGTTCGTGTCTAGGTCTATGTCTGAACCGAGATTACATGCTCTGCTTCGGCGAAAACATAGAGGAGTGCATTGCTCCTATTCGCTATCGATCAGGATCCCCAAAAACGAATCATTGGCATATGTAGCGAGTCAGCCCGAAACCGCGTCTTCTATTGAAGCATCGATAACGAACCAGCGGCAATTTCTCATGTCAAAACGCAATGGGGCATCCCGGAGAAGATTGCTTCTCATTGTTTCAACGCCGGAACATCGGACTGATTAATGAGAGCGAGGAACCGATCAAGATGAAAGAGCGCCGATTGAGCAGGAGGTGAATAACGAGAAAGGATTAGGTCAAACCCATGGACTGTATGCGGATACTCAATCAAGACAACAGGCACACCGGCGCCTTTCAGATTCTGTTTCAATAACCGCACAGGCTGGTTGGGTATAACATCATCATCCATAGATAGAAATAGTAATGTGGGAGGACAGTGCGAACCAACATGGTTGATGGGCGATAACAGGTCATACAACTTGGGAACATCGGTTGGACTGCCGCCAACCACGCTAGCCAAAAACTCTCGCATTTTTTACGAGTTCTGGTTTCCGTGAGGATTGTTCGTAATTCTCCGACATGTTCTTGCTCCTCAATACGTATGTCGTATTACCCGTTTTCTCATCAGCTGGTGTTTTGTTGGTCCACTAAATATTCAACCATTCATTGGCTGGCGCTTATTGATTCGTCATCGAATAGGATAACGGAATTGTCTTCTCGCGGAATGCACCTAAAGGTACATTTTGGGTTTCTTGCTCGCCGATATCTGGGAAAATCAGGCTGACGTGCACAACAAGATAGTTATCGTAGATTCCCCTCACACCCATAAAGTGCTCAACACCTTTAGCGATGTCCAGTCACGGTGCAATCAATCGCATTTATCCAGGCAGGTTACAGAATTGTGCTGTCGTCTAAGGAGAAGATTGATTCTGTGCTCGAATGCCGTATTGGATCTATTTGATTGGCCGATCGCTAGATCTTCACACAATCCTAGGCAGATATCACCAGGCGAAGGCCGTTATCACCGGGATATGTTACCCCGTCGTAACTTCGATACGATACTCGCAGTGTGTCGGCTTCCTGGACGGCGCTGCTGCTCCGGCGGGATCGATCCACGAAAGCTCCCTTCGGGACGGTTGATGGGCCAGTCGGATCTTCTTCTGGGGATGAGGCATAGTAATCGGCGTCAAACCAATCCCAACACCACTCCCAACGATTGCCGCTCATATCATAGATGCCCAGTTCGTTAGGGCTCTTCTCCCCTACCGGGTGGGACTTACCACCGGAGTTTCCAGCATGCCAGCCAATCTCATCGGGGTCGTCGCTTCCCGAATAGTGATACCCTTGGCTCAGAATCCCTCCCCGAGCGGCAAACTCCCATTCCGCCTCTGTTGGCAGCCGGTAGCCATTGGCCAGAAAATCGCATCGGGTGGCCTTTCCTCCCCCGCTATAACAGGGAGTGAGGCTCGCTTTTTCACTGAGCCAGTTGCAGTACTCCACCGCCGCGTACCAGTCTATGGCGGACACGGGAAAGGTCCCTCTATCCGGGATGTTAACGTTTACGTAGGCCTTCTCTATATCATCGCTGTACTTGTCGTATTCTTCATAGGTGACGGCATATATTCCGATGTGGAAAGGTCTTGTGATTATCACGGTGTGAACCGGCTTTTCGAATCGATTGCCCCCGTCAGAACCCATCTGGAAGGTTCCAGGTTGCACCTGGATCATTGCTGGGAAAATTAGCTCCACAGAAGGTTCAGCAATCGTTGAAACAATATTGGATTCTGTGTTCTCTGGGGTAGATTGCATTGACGCTACCGTGACCGATGAGCCAGACTTTGGATTTCCGGAATTACAGGCTTCCAGGGCGATCGCAGTAGCAGCCGATCCAGCAACCATTAGAAATTCCCTGCGTGACAACGTTCATTTTTTCATGATTTGTTTTCGCTCGTCGTTATTACACTATGTTGTTCCAGGATTCTCTCTGAAATATCGACCGATCAGTAGAGATCCTCACGAATTAAGTGCGTCAGAAGTGACCATATGGGTTGTCACTTGGTCAGTTGACGGAGAGTGTTCCACAGCTCAGGTAAGACATGGCTTCCACTTGCCTTCCATCTGGACGTTTTCATTAACGAGACAACTTAGGTAACCTTCTCAATTCTCAGAATAACTATCTGGTACTCTTCCACCTTGAGCTAATCGCCGATTCGCATTCGGGGAGACAAGAACGTCTCATCCGGATGAGCATCCCAGGCATAGACCACGTAGGTATCGGCGATCTTGTCATGCCAGCCCTGGCGACGATCATCTATCAAAACCCAGGCAAATCCAAGAAATAAGAACAAGATAGAGACGATATAACCGAGCAGACGGCGTAGGGCACGCCAGAATGACAGATGCTCGCCGTTCCTAGCTACTACCCGGAGACCCATTAACATCATACCCGGTGTCTGTCCTGTCATAATCCAGAAAACAAACGCGTAGGCAATGACGACTGTCACGGCATTCAGACTACCGAGAATCACACCCGCCGCTGCAACCATATCCCCTGTGAGGGCCAGGGAATCCAAACGTGGAGAATCACCCAAAAGCCGGAGAATCGTCTGAAAGACCCACCCGGTCATGGCAATGAAAACGATGACGAGAACCACATCGATGGCGAAGGCGAGTAATCGGCTGGTGAAGCCGGCATAATATCCAAGTAGCGAACCATCATCTAGTAGGATATTTCGTTTGCTCACCGGGCGCACGAGCCGCCGATCAATATCCGGACCCGGTATAGATCGTCGTGGTGATCGACGGAGCAAACGACGAAAGGGTTGTTCGAAGAAAGTATCGCTACTCACGGCGCGCTCGCGGATCTCCTCGATCGCCTCGTCGATGATGCCGAAGCTTTGAGCCGTCAGCATCTCCTGGACGAATTCTTGGATACGCTCATTGTCAACCAGCTCGTCCATGGATTCGTCCACTACTTGTGTGAGGGCTGTTTCGGCTAGGTCGCGGCTGCGCACATCCTCAGCGCGGCCGAGATTCATCCAGTAGTTCACCTGGTTCTCTCCCCTCTCTACGGCTGATTGATAGCGCTTTCTGACCGGTCGAAATGGACGGCTGTGAGTTATTGGATCGAATACAAATTCCAGAGCTCTCACGGTTGCGTTCCCGACACCATTGAGAAAATCCAAGCCCCGGCTAACCTTTGAACGCGTGTCAATCAAGACGCCGATTGTGAGATGGCGGGCGGCCATACCGGGTGCCTGACCGAATCGCTCCCCCCACTCCGCCTCAGGCGCAAGCACTGAGTCAAGCGTTCTGGGTTGCGGATCCCTAAGTGCTTCTGTCTCTTCTACCTGTTCCAGCCTCTCGTTAAGCGCATCCACGGCTAATAGAGCGCTGCCGAGGGAAACCCTGGTTAAGACGCCGCCAGTC
>JBARZW010000293.1:0-3719 GCA_049650305.1 Promineifilaceae bacterium (SeqCode) | reverse complement strand
TACCGGTTATCGGCGAAAACACCCGTATCGATCAATTCATATTCGGGCATATCGCGTCCACGCAGCCGGTTCTCAGCCTCAAGATCGTCATAAGGGAACGGAGCCTGGGGATACTTGTAGAGCATCTTCATATAACTATGGGACGGCGTGTTATCTAAATAGAAGTACTGTTCCTTCACGTCTTCCCCATGATTTCCGTCGGTACCGCCTAGACCAAATAGTCTCTCCTTCAAAATCGAGTCGCGGCCGTTCCAGAGAGCAAGGGCGAAACATATGTACTGGTGCCGGTCGCTGATTCCTGCCAGGCCATCTTCATTCCATCGGTATGCTCGGCTGCGGGCATGATCGTGGGGGAAATACTCCCAGGCTGTGCCGTCCGGGCTGTAATCCTCACGAACGGTACCCCAGGCCCTTTCACTCAGGTATGGGCCCCACTTTCTCCAATTGGCCTCACGGGCTCGATGTGCGTCCAGACGCTCGTGTTCAGCTGTCGGCGCTGATCTCATCGGCGCTGATTCCATTCGCTGTGCTCCTAATTTACAGTCGCTCAGGGGTTCTTTTCATCTTCGAATTAAGGCAACGGTGTTATTGGCTGGCGTTATGAGGAATTTTTAGTGCACTGGCACAAAACGATCTTCGTGATATTGATTGATATTCAGATAGTGAGTCGCGCTCCACCAAGATCGCAGTCGTTTCTGACCCTGTCATTCTTTATGCTGTTGCTGAGTCTAGTACCCTCTAGGCCTAAGCGCCACTATTGGATGACGTTTTCGCGCGGGTAACAGCAAGCACGATTACAAAAAACCCAAGCTCCTCCTCTGCATTGCAGAGGAGGAGCCAGGGACGGGAGGGGGATAGAGCAATGTAATTTATCACTGGCTAATGGCGGTACGCGCTTTCACGAAACCACGTAAGTTCTTCTCCTGAGCTTGCAGAGTCCGGATTATGACCGTTATAGCTACGGTGATGGCTGTGAATAATAAGGCCATTCCGCCGAATCGGAGAGCGCCTAGCCAAGGTTTGATGCCCTGGATGAATCCCAATCTTTGTAGCTCGATGGAATCAAGCCCAGCGGGATTGAGGACAAGGGCGATGGAATTGTTCCAGTAGGCAGACACTGTGCCGTTTGAAGCCAGGGCCACAACCAGTCCGACCAGCAGTAACATCCAGCCCATAATCATGAGCATGGGGAACATCTTTGCCGCTCGCGGTTTTTTAGGTGCCCCTGGATTCAGGTTCTTTGGCCAGCGGGACATGACGCCGATGCCAAGTTCGCGAAGCGTCGTGGCGATGATGCCTAGAGCCATAGTGATGGCTCCGAGCATCAGACCGAGCCCGACAAACTTGAATGCTGGAACCCACTGGGCGATGGTGTTTCGGGTCACGTTGGCGGCGATCAGTGCGCTGTCGGTCCCTTCACGAGCCTCTTTCGTGGCGGAGAAGAAGGTGCTATTCGCATCTGCGGCCTGCAACGATATTACGAAGGCGATTACGACGATGAGAAGCCCAATGGCTGCGAACATCTTATACTGTTTCATCATTGTGTTTTGCATTTTTTCCATGATTAATTCTCCTTATATCGAGGTCTTGGCCTCCTTAAATGGAGGCTTTGGCCTCCATTCAGTCTCCAACGGCCGGGGCTGGCGTTAACTCTGTAGAAGCGTCAGCTACCGGTAAATTTTCTACAACTTGAGGGATGGCCTTCTTCTGATACTGGAGGGCGAAGATGATGGACGTCAGACCATTAACAATGCCAATGAAGAGGAAGGCGACGCCGACGAACTTGAAAGCCTCCAGCCATGATTCAGCTGCGTGAACGCTGGCCAATTGATCGAGTAACTCGTGACCTGGGGTAGATACGTCGATGACCGCGATCGGGTTACTATAGAGGTCAGCGGCTGTTCCTGCGGTGATCAAGGCGACGATGAAGCCTACCAGAATGATGAGCATGCCCATCATCATGAACATCCGCATCCACATAACGCTCTTGGGCCGCTCGGGTACCGCTAGGCGAGCCTTCTCGGGTACGTTGGCCATTACTTCCTTGCCCAACTTCATGAGCTTGGTGGCGATAACGCCTAGGGCCATGGTGATTCCGGCGAGGATCATGGCCAGGCCCAGGAATTTGAAGTAGGGTAACCAGATGCTTGTGCTCTCGACACCGGCACGTACGTCTGCCCATTGCTGTAGTGTTTCGCGAGTGACCTTCTCTACCGAGTAGTAGTCAACCGCGTTGGTCGTGTTTACCACCCCGATAATGAGAGCGATGACGACAATCATGAAACCCATGGCGATAAACAAAGGGAATCTTTTCATCATTTTCTGAAGCATGTTTTCCATTTTCTAATTCTCCTATTTTGATAAATTCTGGGACTATTTTGCTGCCATCAGCGGCAGAGCCTTCTTGAGCGCCTCTGTGCGGCGATCGATAATGGCCGGGATGGCGGCAAACTCCAGAGCGATACCGACCATGAAGGAAGCGACGCCCAGGAAGGTCAGCGGGGCCAAAATCTTGGGCCAACTGGAGATTGCTGTTAGATCTGTCAGCAGCGATTCTCCGACTACGGCCGCGTCTCGGACCACCTTGGCGTTGGAGCCGAAGTAAGCCGAGCCGGTTGGGCTGAGGACGGCGACGCTAATTACGATCGCGAAGCCAACAAGAGCCCAACCCAGTATGGTGAACAGGGGAAATACCTTCAATCCGGTCGTCTCCCGTTCGAGCTTAGGAAGTGGTTTTGCCATAAGATTAATCTCCTTTAGAGTTTTGCATAAGGGCCGGTGGATACATGCTTCCCGGCGTCAGCGGTTAATTAATGAGCATGAAACTACTATATAGGGGATGGGTGGTTCTGGCGGAAACGATACGGTGTCGGAACTGTGACGGTTCAGTCGGATTGACAATATCTTTCTGAGCGCAAGCGAAGAATCCCTGGCTACTCCCACACAAAAAGCCCTACACAAGACAATGCAATCGATACTTCTCGCCTTGGCTCGGCTCGCCGCCCACAATTGTCATTCTGAACGTAGCGAAGAATCCTTGGCTACTCCCACATGAATAGCCCTATGCAAAACAATGCCATCGATACTTCTCGCCTTGGCTCGGTCCGCCACCAGCAATTGTCATTCTGAGCACGGGCGAAGAATCTCTCCCACATAGTCCATAAGGCAAGACTCAGGTCTGAAGAAACTTCCATGGATTTCTCCCTTTATTCCTTTAAGAGAAAAAGGCAGGCTCTGTAATGAATCCTTGAGCCACCAATTGAATGCCGCGCAAAACCCGATTCGACAGTCACAGGTTGACAAGAAAGCGTAGCTTTGCAATTCTGATGTTAGAGCTATATTGGGAAAAGACTATGAAGCAATACTACGTGTACATTATGACCAGCGCGACTGGAACTCTATACACCGGTGTAACGAATAACCTTGAAAGACGCGTCTATCAGCACAAAAATAAGCTGATGGAAGGCTTCACCAAGAAATACAGTGTCAATAGACTGATCTACGTTGAAGTATTTGATGATATCAGGGACGCAATCGGCAGAGAGAAGCAAATCAAAGGTTGGAGAAGATCCAAGAAAATCGAATTAATCAACTCTCAAAATAGGAAATGGAAGGACCTAAGCGAAGACTGGTATAAATGACCAAGATTATTGATATCGGGCCAGTTTCAACTGCGTAAATGTGGAACTGGAGACTCCGCTGCCCTGGCTACTGGTGAC
>JBARZW010000292.1:0-3467 GCA_049650305.1 Promineifilaceae bacterium (SeqCode) | reverse complement strand
GGCGCACCGGTGAACAGCAGAATGAGGGCCAGGTTCGAGCCACAGATCGCCCCACCGGCCTGATCGGCCGCACTATCTCTCGATCGTTCCGCGGCGCCTCCCACATCTTCCTCAAGATTCTCTATCGCTCTGTCAGTGAAATTTGACGCGGCTTCCTCACAAGCGGTTATCAGAAAAATGGATGTTAGAAACAAGATAAACACGGTCAAACCCGGACGGTGCTTTTTCATGTTCTCCTACTCCTTTCGCGCGTTGCACTAATACTGACAAGGGGCCGGAACCTGTTCGGAAAGAGTCTCATTCTCGTTTTTAGTCGAGAGTTCTTTACAAAGGTGCCACTTATCCAGCTAGAACCATAATATGGTTCGCGAGACATCTCGGCGATCCGTTCCCCTTGCTTGCCAGGGAGCATCATCAGTTTTCCAGACAATCTCATTAGTTGACATAATACGCGTCACGCTTACCAGCCATATAAGAGTAGCAAATGTCAGAGCGATTATAGACGGTTCGCCCCATTGGTACAGATCTTTCCGTACACCCATTTCGAGGCCCGGTTGTTCGCAATTACAATAGCATGGGTAAGGCGATCTACCAAAAAGGTATTGACATTCGTCACCCACAAAGGTGCCGGTCGTCACTACGTCTTCCCTCCAATAACCTTTTACAATGGTTAGACGAACCCTTCCCGGTCGCAGATAACCATGGCGCGTCACTACGCGTATCTGGACCCTAATGAATACAGGAAATCGGACAATGGAAATACCTATCGTAGTTAATGGGAAATCATACAGCCTGTCTGTTGATCCGGAGACTCCGCTCCTATGGATCCTGAGGGATGAGCTGGGCCTTCGGGGGACGAAGTACGGTTGCGGTATTGGCCTGTGCGGTAGCTGTACGGTTCATGTGGATGGCGAAGCAGTTCATTCCTGTACCAAAACGGTTGCATCGGTTGAAGGACAAGCGGTAACGACAATCGAGGGATTGGCGGAACCTACTCTCCATCCAATCCAGGAAGCCTGGATCGCGGAGAATGTCAGCCAATGCGGTTACTGCCAGTCCGGTCAGATCATGTCCGCCGTGGCTTTGCTAAACCAAAAACCGGATCCGAGCCCCTCTGATTTCGATGTGGCGATGTCAGGAAACCTCTGCAGGTGCGGCACTTACCAGCGGATTAGGCGAGCTATTGAAGCAACCGCCAAGAACAGCCTAGCTCGGAGTGCCTCAGAGGTAGGTGTTGGTAATACAACTGTCAGCACCTCAAGTGCCGCTCGCGCTTCACTTGCGTCGTCCAATGTAGAACGGTATTTGCCCGCTTTGTTACCCCTCGCCGGAGCTATCGCTTTCGTCAAGGAAAGCGACCGAACCAAGATCAGCCGGCGCGGATTTTTGCAGGTCGCCGCTGCCACAGGTGCGGGCTTGGTCATCGGTATCTCCTTACCCGGTTGCAAGGAATCCGCGGAAACACCGACACCAACGATGGCACCGGCAATTAATACGCCAATCCCAGTGCATACCAAGATCCCGGGTCAGCCAACGGTGGTTCCACACAACACGATCGCGCTCCCGACATCGACAGGCGTAGTAGTCGCGCCAACGGCGACGCAAGCGCCGGCGTTGATACCGGATCCAACGGCAACGCTAAGTCCGACTCCTGAGCCAACAGCCTTTTTTGAGCCTAATGTCTTCTTAACCATCGACGATAATGGAGTGGCGACGATTGTGGTTCACCGAGTTGAGATGGGTCAGGGAGCCCGGACCGCCTTGCCCATGATAGTGGCCGAGGAGTTGGAGGTGGAGTGGTCAGCGATTCGCGTTGTGCAGGCGCCAGGCGACTCAATTTTTGGCAAGCAGCAAACCGCGGGAAGCTCCTGTATCTATGACACTTACGCACCGTTGCGGCTTGCTGGCGCTCAAGCAAGAGACATGCTAATCGCGGCCGCTGCCCAAATTTGGAGCGTCGATAGGGACACATGTTACGCAGAAAACGGTACCGTCATCCACCAGCCAAGCGGGCAAGTCCTTGCATATGGTGAACTGGTCGAAACGGCCTCGAGCTTGCCAGCCACCCGTGGCCAGCTGAAGGACAAGGCGGATTTCAAGATCATAGGTACCCGGATTGGTCACATAGACAATCCACAGATAGTGGATGGTAGCGCTGTCTTCGGCATCGATGTGATGATCCCCGGAACACTCTACGCGGCCGTGGCCAGGAGTCCGGAACTTCGCGGCACGGTTATTGAGTATGATGCCAGAGAGACTGAGGACATTCCCGGCGTCCGGCACGTCCTCCCGATTGAGAGCGGCATTGCCGTGGTGGCGGACAATACTTGGGCGGCGTTGCAGGGTAAACGCGCTCTTAACATAACGTGGGAACCTGGACGGTATGCGGATCTGAATAGCGGTGACGTAGCCCGATATTTCCGAGAGCAACTATCGACGAGCACAACTGAAACCAACGTCCTGGAGGCGCTGTATGAGGTCTCCTTTCTGGCTCATGCCACCCCTTCCCCCATGAATTGCGCGGCCGACGTTAGGAGTGATGGCTGTGATGTCTGGGCGCCTACGCAGGCTCCACAGCAGGCCAAATCGACAGCCACCGGTTTAGCCGGTTTACCGTCCGCGGACGTGACGCTACATGTGCCCCGAGTCGGCGGTGGTTTTGGCCGGCGTCTCCAGGTGGATTATGTACGAGATGCGGTTGAGATATCCCGAAAAATCGGGGCGCCCGTAAAGG
Source organism: Promineifilaceae bacterium (SeqCode) (assembly GCA_049650305.1). Taxonomy (GTDB): domain Bacteria; phylum Chloroflexota; class Anaerolineae; order Promineifilales; family Promineifilaceae; genus UBA11865. Next base: position 733 of record JBARZW010000292.1, on the reverse strand, counting down.
TCTTGTGGAACCGCGAGGATGATATCCAACACGACTATTACCACCCGCTGAGTGTTCATCATGTTAGTGCTGATCTTACCAGCCTGCGCCTTCCCCAGATTCGTTCCAGAACCTACGGTGAGTGGGACCAGATCACCGGCGCCTGGCGATCCGTTTCCAACTTCACCGAAGGCTTCGTACGTGAATGTTTCCTTGACGAAATGGCGGTTGCCTTGGAGGAGGATCCCCTGGAACTGCGCCTGAATCTGCTCCTGGGCTCCTTTCAGTCTGTGCTGGAAACAGCTGCCGAACATGCCCGTTGGGGAGAGCCGCTTCCGCCAGGTCATGGCCGAGGGATCGCTGCCTACTCAACCTGGGGTGTAACCCCAGTCGTCATGATAGCCGACGTCTCTCTCGAAAACGGCGAGGTTCGGGTCCATCGCGTTGTCACAGCCATCGACTGTGGACTGGTCATTAATCCGGATTTGGTCGAAGCCCAAATGGAGGGTGGCATCGCCTGGGGACTTTCAGCTCTTCTCGGAAGCGAGATCACCATCCAGAATGGCCAAGTGCAGCAAAGCAATTTCCATGATTACCCAGTGCTTCGTTTTGATCAGATGCCGGAAGTTGAGGTACATATCATGCCGAGCGATCTCCAGCCCATGGGTGTCGGCGAGATGGGGGTTCCGCCGATTGCCCCGGCGGTCCTGAACGCCTTGTACGCTGTAACCGGAAAGCGGATCCGGAATCTACC
>JBARZW010000291.1:0-3827 GCA_049650305.1 Promineifilaceae bacterium (SeqCode) | reverse complement strand
CTATAATCTGGTTCGCTATTTTGGTCTTGGCCTAGCCCCGCTACTACCGGCAGCCGCTCGAAAAGGCGACTGTCTTATTTTATGAGCCTAACGCAACACAAAAAAATTTATGGGTGGTTTAGACAGCAAGGGTGCCTAATTGTCACGGGAAGTACAAAAACTCAACGCCACAATTTTAGAATCCCAAGTCAACGCCGCCCTGTCCGGCTATGACATCGGCCCATTCGAGTCGGTGGAAAGAGGGTATCAGGCGGTGTGCCGGACGTGCGGCAAGTCGATTTGGGTTGGCGATAGCGGGGTGATGTATAGCTTGCTGGGGGAGAGGTGCGGAACACCCGCCTTGCCGGCCAGCTCGACGCCATCTATCGGCAACACTGGTATCAGATATGGCGACCAGAGCGCCCGCAGGATGATGATTAGCTTCGGCGAGTCTGCTATATCACTCGTCTTTACCTGAATGAATATCTCTATAGACTGTCACAAACCAAAGTACTCCAACCCCCGTGAAGAAAAGCCCTAAGCCACCCATGACGTAGAAGAATAGTGTCAGTACATCGATAGCGTTTTCCATCTTGCCCTCCTGCAACAGCATGCGACTTGTCATCAGAAAGTATACTTCGCAGATTTAGTTTAACACCACTACCCCGCAACCACCGCCACTGATGGCAAGTATGGCGGCCAGAGCGCCCGAAGGGCTAGAGTGGGTGTTACTCTCCACCCCCCTCATATATGTCTTCACCACCTTGAGGCGATTGTGATTCTCCGCCCCCTTCTGTTGCTTCTGCCCCACACGGCTCAGCTCTGGCTTTTGTCGCCGCTCTAAACATATCGTTGTACCCTTCAACCATTGCATTACTCGCCGCTCTCCAGTCCTTAGCACCGGCATCCACCCTATCCGCAGCGGGAACCGCCTTTGTAAGAACCGCTTCGTGGAATTGGCTAGCCCCTCTGGTATGTTGCGAATCCGCCTCATCGGACATATGTCGTTGAATCATGTTGGTGACAGCTCTGTTACCGACAGTTCTTTGCAACGCCTGTATATCTTCCGGCTGTGCCGCATTTGCCGATAATCTAGACACCGCTTCAGCGGGCTGCTTATCCGGTCGTTGCTCCTCCTCCCGTTTCGCCTGGATGGCCTTCGTCTCGTTGCCCTTCTCCACATGTTTGCGTTCACCCATAACTATCTCCCGTTGACCAAACCCACCAAGCCAATATAAGCCTAACACATGGGTCTCTCAAAAGTCTCACAAACTCCGACAACCTCCCCCGCAGCGACCGGCTCAGGTGGCAAGTATGGCGGCCAGAGCGCCCGCCTGATGCCGAGTAGCGTCGCTATTTACGTTTTGGTCTAACTATGAAACCTAATACAAGGAAAAAAACGCCGGGCGCGATAATGGCTAGAAATAAAGGGAGACCTTCCCAGAAATCAGGGGGCCCAAACCACCCAGAATTTAGCATCAACGGCCACAAAACAACAGAAATTAAGAGACCGCCAATAAATAGCAGTAACCCGAGCGTTGCGATTGTCTTGCTTGTCTTCAACCGACAGGTTTGTTTTTCTTCAGCCTGCTATCAGTATAGCATTTCAAGTGTGCGGTAGTTTGGCGACTTTGTGCGAAAGTGTGCGCCCGCCACTGGTGGCAACTATGGCGGCCAGAACGCCCGCAGGATGGCGACTAGCGTCGCCACTGGTATCAACTGTGGAGGCTGGAGCGCCCGCCTGATGCCGAGTAGGCAAAACGGCATATAAACGCGAAAAACCACCCGGTTTTCAGGTAAAAATGCTTAGTACCCATCAGTAACCAGATTTCTATTGTGAATCCTGTAACAATATTGACTTTTGCAAATCAACCGATCTATAGGGTTAGATGGGTGGGAATGGAAAGAGTCGCGCACATTAATTAGGGACCACCTCCCCCGCAGATATTCTTAGGAGGATGCCATGAAAGAAGTAGCGTTGATCTGAGTGTTGGTTCTAACCGCGATCATGGTTGGAACTATCTATTAGGCGACGCATATTTTCTAGGTGAGTCAGTTTTTGTGTGAACGATGGCTGATTATTGGTTGTGTATAAAGCACAAACCATAGTCGGTTTTTTTGTTCACGGGGAGAAAACAAAATGAACATCAATAATTTTATCAGCAGAAGATTCAATATGAGGGAGTTGAAATGGGCGATGATCGTTGTTGCCCTCCTCGTCCTTGTGCTTGTTGTGACTGGATTCTCACCGGAGCGAAGCCAAGGTCAGGTTAATTTCCCAAATTCTTTTGTCGGAGACTGGCAGGCAATTGATAGCGATGGGAGTGACATTCGTCTTACGATTGCTGGACCCCAAAACGGACCTTTCCGAATTACATGGACCGAAAGCTATTTCAGCTTCTGTAATAGGGAGGCCGGTATCGGCCGGGGAACGGGGTTGCTAAAAGTAGGAGATCCGTACACCCTTGAAGCGAATCTGACGATTGAGTGTTTCACGACTGGCGATTCAACGAACTTTGACATTACCTGGATCTATGATCCTGGAACAGACACGATTTCGAGCGGTTTCATAACCTGGCATCGTCCAGGCCAACGCGGCGCACAATGCCTGTCGCCAGCCGCCGGGATGACTGGGTGGTGGCCGGGGGATGGCAACGCTAACGACATTGTCGGTGGCAGGGATGGCCAACTCCAAGGACACGCAACTACAGGATCTGGCCTGGTGGATCTGGCTTTCAGTCTTGATGGAGATGGCGACTTCATCGAAGTCGCTCACAACACCGCTCTCAATTTTGGATCAGGGGACTTTACGGTTGACCTGTGGGTCAATTTCAACGACATTTCCGGCGAACAAGTGCTGGTGGAGAAATGGATTCAGAACATTTTTGACGGCTGGACTCTGACGAAGCTCGAAAACGATGTCCTGCGATTAGCTATGGAGGTGGAGGGCGATGTTCTTGATGAGATCGACCTGGATTCGTACCCCCTAACACTTCAGCCAGGTAACTGGTACCATTTTGCCGCCACTCGCAATGGCAATGTTTATACTCTTTTCATGAACGGAGTAAATGTTGCCCAGGATACTTATCAGGAATTGGATCTGGTCTCCAACACCTCACTTAAGTTTGGTCGCCGTGGCGATGGGGGTTACTATCTCAACGGACGTATCGATGAAGTGGAACTCTTCGTCGGCACCGCCCTGTCTGAGCAGGAGATCATGGCGCTGTATGCAGCTGGGAGCGCCGGTAAGTGCAAGGATGGGTCTTAGCCACCCTCAGAGCTTGGATTAGTACCTAAGCTCAGTTGTGGTTGTAATTTTTCCCCCAGGCGATCAATGATGGACCGCCTGGGGGTAGTTAACACCAGTCGCGCTCACATTTGATATTCAGTTGTTAAGGTGCAGACAAGTCACAGGCCGGGATCGCACGACCTGTGATAATATAGTAGACATAACACTCCCAATATATTCTGAACGAATTAAATGGTGCTGATTAGGGGCCATGCCTCCTCTCGCACGGCCCCAGAAACATCGCCCTGGCCAGTAATCAGAACCGCCCTTTTTCGGCCGCAATAGAGCGTACGGTAGAAGATTAAGCTTCGATCCGAAAAGCCCGAAAAAGGGCCTTCTAGCGGCAGCTTTCGAAGCCCAAAAGGACGATCTGTTCGAAGCCGTGAGTTCCTGTCTGTCAGGCATCGAATTGGTTGAAAAGGGCTACGGCCATGACGTCGAGATCGCCAGCCAATACGATTTCAGCACCACGGTTCCGCAATTCAACCCGCCGGCCTATCACGGGTAAGTAGTTCTCCTGGATCTCGACCCGGCGTCCTTGAATGGCACAGTCGCCGTG
>JBARZW010000290.1:0-5782 GCA_049650305.1 Promineifilaceae bacterium (SeqCode) | reverse complement strand
AGCCGGCCGGCATCCAGGGCAAACCGGCGCTCTCTAGGAAAGGGAATGATCTGATAGTTTTCTTTCTTCATAAGCAAGACCTGGTCACCGAAATTTTCTACTTACCCAATAATAGCCGATTCGCTTTACCTGCCATACCTCTTTTCATAAGTGGCGAATGGAGATGTCTCGGTCGATTGGCAAAGGATCATTTGTGAAGATTAACAAAGATCTGATAATTACCTGGTAGGATTGGGCCTTCTCGTTTTAATAGGGAACCCATCAAGCATATTGCTAAATTACTTATGATAAAGAAACTGCTGAGCAAAAAGAAAAACGCTAACGGAAGTATATCCCTTGACAACTATCCCCGTCTCCTAGAACCAGGTGAATATGGGCCTGATTTCTCACTTCGCGCCGTAACTGGCAGAGGCGATTCTGAAAAGATGGTCTCTTTGGGCGATCTTCGCGGGAAATCTGTGGTCCTTGTCTTCTACCCGAAAGACGGCACAGCCGTCTGTGGCAGCCAGCTGGCCCTGTATAACGAGGCCCTGGAACTACTCGAAGAACAAAAAGCCCACATAGTAGCTATTTCAGTGGACAGCCTGGATACACATCTCTCCTTCGCCAAAAGTCTGGATTTAGCATTCCCCTTGCTGTCGGACGATAATCCTGCTGGGGCGGTGGCAAGCGCCTACGGCGTATTCAATGAGGATGATGGCCTGAGCGAACGCGCTCTATTCGTCCTTGATGGTCGCGGGATCGTCCGCTGGCGCTATATCTCCCCTCGTGGTATCAATCCGGGCATGGATGGCATCCTGTCCGCTCTCGAATCACTGGATTCAACGGGAAATCGTTCGTAGAGGTTAGGGAGAAATCATGTCAGGCGACGCGGCCGCCACCAAGAGCATATTGACCTTGCCGGTGACTGATCTGGATCATATCCAGGGGCCGTTCGATGCTCCTGTCACACTCCTGGAATACGGCGACTATCAATGCCCTCATTGCCGTCTCGTATCCTACAACATCAAGGATTTACAGGAGCGACTGGGCGACCGGATGCGCTATGTCTACAGACACTTGCCTATCTCCTCCATCCACCCTGACGCGAACTTTTCGGCTGAGGCGGCCGAGGCGGCAGGCGCCCAAGGCAAATTCTGGGAAATGCACGATTTGCTCTACGAGCACGAAGAGCTGGATAAATCGCACGTAATCGAATATGCCGAAGAACTCGGGCTGGACATGGACCGATTCTGCAGCGATATCGACGATCACGTTCATTCAGACCGGGTGCGAGATGATTTTAGAAGCGGTATTCGCAGCGGCGTGAACGGGACGCCCACCTTCTTCTTAAATGGAGAGCGGTACGATGGCGCCTGGGATTTGGAATCCCTGATCGAGTTGGTTGAAAAACCTTTGGGCGTCCGGGTAAACCTGCTCACCCAAAAGTTTATCCGCCAGGCAGCGTCGGGTGGCATCGTCCTACTTATCTTCACCATCATCGCCTTGCTGTGGCGAAATTTGCCTGGTGGCGAAGGCTATATCCACTTTTGGGAACAGAAGCTATCCATAACCGTCGGCAACTTGAACCTCTCGGAGAGTTTGCTGCATTGGATAAACGACGGTTTGATGGTCATCTTCTTTTTTGTCGTAGGGCTTGAGATAAAACGTGAAGTGCTAACTGGGGAGTTAGGCTCTCCAAGAAGGGCCGCCTTACCCGTTGCAGGCGCAATCGGTGGCATGTTATTCCCCGCGGCCATATACCTGGCCTTCAACTCCGGTGGACCCGCCCAACAGGGTTGGGGCATCCCAATGGCCACTGATATCGCCTTCACCCTCGGAATATTGACGATGTTGGGCTCTCGTGTCCCTTTGCCCCTCAAGGTTTTCTTCACCGCCCTGGCCATCGCCGATGATTTGGGGGCCATCCTGGTCATCGCTATCTTCTACACCTCGGAAATCTCCTGGATCAGCCTTGGAATCGCCCTGATCATGTTCGTTGCTCTTATCGGCCTGAACCGGGCACGAATCTATTCCCCCTTTCCATACGTTATCCTGGGCGTCGGGCTCTGGCTGGCATTTTTACAATCTGGAATTCACCCGACTATCGCCGGAGTACTCCTGGCCCTGACCATTCCCAGCAGAAGTCCGGTGAATATCCGGGCCCTCTTGGCCCAGGTTATTACCCTGCTCCAGAGTTTCGAGTTACCCGTGGAATGGCGCGATCATCCTGATAGCCGCAGGCAGGCGGCCGTGAGCACTATGGAGCACATCAGCGAACGCATGCAATCGCCCGCCCAACGATTGGAAGAATCCCTCAGCCCCTGGACAACCTACATTATTTTGCCTCTCTTTGCCCTGGCCAACGCCGGGGTGCTCATTAGTCCAGACACAGTTAGCACGTTGACCTCTTCTGTGAGCCTGGGCGTCATACTGGGTCTCGTGGTGGGTAAACCTGTGGGCATAACCTTTGTCTGTTATCTTGCCGTTCGGTTTGGCCTGGCGGAACTAGGCGGGGGCGTTCAGTGGCGCCAATTGGCGGGCGCGAGCTTCTTAGCTGGCATCGGGTTTACAATGTCCTTATTCATAAGCAGCGCTGCCTTCGCGGGAAATCCGACTATGCTAGAGATATCCAAGCTGGCTATTCTTGTAGCGTCCATCGTTGCCGCCGCCTTGGGCACTGTCTTTCTCTTGGTCACCAGTCCCAGCTCTGAATCAACCTCCTCGATGCAGGCTGCGGCAACCGCCACCGACTAGGTTCCCCCCTACGTCCACCGGCCGGCTTCGCTCCACTGGATCTCCTCCATCACTGTCTTGCAGCCGACAAGGGATAGGCTCTCCACCAGGGAGATGTGGTCGCTCGCGACCTCGTGGACGACGATAGCGGCGTTATATAGATCATGGTGTTCGGCAATAAACACGACGAGGTAGTAGGGATCGCTATAGGAGGAATCAGCGGATTGGGGATCGGCCACCAACAGGGCGCACCACACCGCTTCTGGCGGATAGGGTAGCGACTTGGAGCCGCCATCATTTATCTTCCCGTCATAGCCATAATCCGTCCCAAAATGAGGGTTCTCGCCAAAGGCCGCCTTGCTCATGATACTGCTGAAGTGCCAGGGCATGGTGCCCGTGTCAACAAGCTTGGTTTTCAGCGTACTCGAGACAACCGCCTCTTTATAGAGCTTGTAGTTGTCGAGTTCAACCTCCCAGGTCTGACGCTCGCTACTTTGAACAGATAAAAGCAGAACGATCAGGATGATGGGTAGCAGCAGGAGGGCCACAATGAGGATGGCTCTTCTCATCTCCTGATGTTTCCTCCAGCAGTAGAAGTCATTACCGGCTCAGTATAACTCACTTTATAGCTGCGATCCTCCGGGCAGTGTGGCTCTTTACAGAGTGCATGTAAGTTTTCGCGTGGTTTGTTCGCGAATATCCCATGTCCAAGGCAGGTATCCGGCCAAGCCCGTGAAGCGTAATGTATAACCTCTTACGTCGCTCCGCTCTCAGCCATGCTACGATCCGCCCAATTCAGAACGGGTTCAAGGGAAGATAGAGTCATGCCGAAGCTAGACGTCTATATAGAAGATACATGTTGGGCTTGCTCGGAATCGCGGCGAATCGTGGCCGACATAGCGCACCGGGTTCCTGACGTCGATATCGAGCTGCGAAATCTCGACGACGCAAGACGGCCGAGCGCCGTCTTCGCTACCCCTACCTACGTTCTGGACGGCCGGGTTATATACATGGGGAATCCAACCCGGGAGGAGTTGATCGAGAAGCTCGTCAGTTTACGATAGTTGGCCAATAGTTGCCGGCGGCGGATTGAGATCTGGTCAGTGCCGCGCTATTGGCAGCAACCTACCAACCTGTTTCCATGAACTCTCGGACCGCCCTCGGACCGTTGCGCTCCAGCCCCTTGTTGAAGGCATCGCCGTCACTAAAGCGGTAGTCCAACCGTTCAACATGAAAGGGAGCCATGCGCTGACGTTCTCTCCGCCGCTCAATGACATCCAGAAAGTATTGTATGGCGTTCTCCACGCTATTCGCATCGGTCCAATCCGATTTGTAGACAGGCACGCCGGATCTGGCGAAGATCCAGGTCATATTGGGCATCGAACCGTACGCCCGGTGGCAGGCGCCGTCAAGCGCATCAAGGAGAATCGGCCGCTTTACCCCTAGCTCATCCCGCAGCGCGCTGGCGTGTTTAAACTTCTGTTCCATCGACGTGAGATGGGGGAAATACTCGCCCGGATGGGCCTCGTGGGTGTAAAGGAAGATGGATTCTACACCCTGGTCCGCATATCTTCCGGCGATCTCATTCATGGATGGCGCCGCCATCCCACAGTACGGTCAGGTAAAGCTGCCAAACTCAACGATGGTATAGCTGTGTTTAGACCAGATTTCACTAAGCGATGTTTGAGAGCCGTCTGGACCCCCGTCATCTAGGATCCAGAGAGGGAAATCAGGGGCAGGCTGACCCACCGATGGGCTGTTTTCGAAATTCAACCAGGGTAACACCCTCTCGCGGGTGAATGCATCGTAGTTGTAACGAGTTGTCAGATTCATAATAACCTGCGGTTAAACCTACGGTTCAAAAAACTCTGTCTCAGGATAAAAATCTAGCCAGGCCCAGTCGTAAGAACTTGAACTGGGCACCGGTCGCAGGCTTTCGCCTTTTAGCGGCCCGAAGGTAGCTAATCCACGGGTCAGATCCCAGGTCGAGCCTGTTTCCTCGTCGACCAGTGCTTGGCCGTCCAGCCGAAAGGTGAGGTCCCGATCTCCAGCCCGGCGTATATAGGCGTGAAAGTTATTATCGCCGGCCCAGACAAATACCGGTATGTCGCCTAACATGTCGTTCACCACCCCATCCTGGGCAACATCACGAAAATAAAAGGCCTTTGCATCATCTGCTATGAGCAGGCCAATGACAAAGTTGGGATCGAATCTCTGGCGGGCGCCGACCCTGTCGATATCGTTTATCATCGCCAACGTGTTGGGGTGCTCGGCTTTCCAGTTAGCCCAGGTGGTGATCTGAGATGGAAGCAAAAAGAGTTCTATTCCTTTGTATGGCCCGATTATGGCCCGGCCCCAGGGCTGGGACCAAATCGTTTCAGTCTCGTGATCGTACCAGGTCATGGCGTTCATAAACAACGCCCCTGCGTTTCCAAAGACTTGGGTTTCTCCATCAATGCGCCGGTCATGCACCATGCCGGTGTAACAGATAGGTCACCAGGTGACCAGGGTCGGTATGCCGGCCATCTCGTCGTTCACCATCTCCCGGAATCGAAGGACGGTGATCGGGTAGGCTTTCGCCTCCCCCTCCAGGGTAATGCCAATGATCAGCTCGCTGTCGTCCAAGGGCGCCTCATCGGCCGTGGCGAATACAGGCTCGTAGATCGGACGGATGCCGTCGAAGGGCATGAGTTGTGGGAACCGGCCGATCTCTCCCATTTCTACTCGCCGGTTGGTCGCCGGCTCGGACTCTGCGGCTGGTTCAGCCGGGGCTTGTTCGGCTGGGGTTGGTTCGGTCGGGCCGGTCGTTGGCGACGGCTGCGGCTCCACCGCTGGATCCGCCGATAGTGTATCCGGGGGACTGATTTCTGTGGCTCCCTCGACTGACGCCGCGCTAACAGCGGTCGCCGCTCGTTCTGCGGCGGCATTTATCTCTGACGCCGGAGGGGAGGCAGCGGTCACCGGCGGCTCGGCCGGTCCGTGGGATCCGCTACATGCCACAAAGAAGAACATTGCGAAAAACAGAAAGAGGGTGATTTTTAGAGCCATTTCGAATGTAAATGTACAG
>JBARZW010000289.1:0-22432 GCA_049650305.1 Promineifilaceae bacterium (SeqCode) | reverse complement strand
AGAGAGACTCCAGTTCGCAAGGCTGGAGTCTTTTTTGTTACCTGGCGTTCTGCGGTTCAGACAAACGGAGGAGAACCGATGAACCGGAGAAAGGAAGGCTTGACGATTTCCCAGGCGATTGACGGCTCTGTAAATACAAAGTCGTTGAGGGCCTCAGCGAGCGAGGGCTCGAATCCTACGTTGACCACCTCAGTCGATTTCAGGGACGCGTTGGTGACGTTCCCATCGCCGAAGTCGCAGCCGAGCACGTGGAAGATTTCCTGTACTGGCTTCGCACCGATTACGCGCCCCAACGATTGCATGGGAAGCAGAAGCCCCTATCCAACATCTAGGCCACGCTGAAATCTATCTTCAGTTGGATTATTGGAAGTCGATTCGTCTCGACTGTCCCAATGACTATCGTCCCTAGTTCGAACTACCAAGTAAAGACAGTTGAGCCGTTAATCCGTAAAGAGGTTGAGCTGATATTGCTGCTTGTCCCAGCAGTGGGCTAATCAAAAGAAGTAGGCATATCGCTGTCACGCACAATACCAGTCAATTAAATTCAGTCGCGAGCCGCTATATTCGACCTCGTTTCTCAGATTCGTAATGGTTGACACCTAACACAATCCCATTGCTTATGGTAGGATTTGAAGGTCATAGATATGTGCCAATAAACGTGTATCTTTCGAACCTTTAACGACTTAGAACATGCGGCCAGTTGATTATCCGGTCTCAGTAGAAATACTTGTCCAGCTATGGCGCTCCTTTATGGAGCTTGGTCAGCTTGATTGGGTGGAGAAAGCAATCGTCGATCCGGCCGTGCTTCAATCTTGGCGCCGCTGTGCTATCCCTCTAGATCCTCATGCCAAACCACGCCCTGGTAGAATACGGGACGGCGCCCTGGACACGGTCCTACGAATCCAGCGTAGTTTGATCACGGTGGCTACTCCCTTCATGGAGGACGTTCACCAATTTATTGAAGGATCTGACTGTGCTGTCTTGCTAGCTGACTCAACAGCCTGTGTGCATACTATCATTGGCGACCAGGGAGTAATCGATGCTCTCGACGAAGCTGGATTGGCCCAAGGGACCTATTGGTCAGAGGGTCAGTTAGGTACCAATGCCTTGGATACGGTGTTGTTTCACCCGGCGGTGGCCGCGACCGTTCTGCCCCGGTTTGCCGCGCGGCTAGTCCAGTCGGGGGTAGAACTCCGGGCCGAAGGTCGCACTTTGGAGATTTTGCAGCAGGACGGGCATGAGGCCAAGGTCGTGCCGGCCGGACCGGACGACTTTGATCAGGAGTGGCTGGCCCTGATCTTGGGCGTGAAGGTGGTCCCCGGACTGGATGAGACGATCGATCACATCCACCAACACAGCACCGAACATTCGGACGGCATCCTGACTAACGATCTGGCCAACGCCAATCGTTTCGTCAACGAAATCAATTCGGCGGCCGTCTTTGTCAATGCCAGCACCCGGTTTAACGACGGCGGTGAATTTGGTCTTGGAGCGGAAGTAGCCGTCAGTACCCAGAAGCTGCATGCCCGCGGCCCTATGGGTCTGGAAGAGCTGACTACTTACAAGTGGATTGGCTTCGGCGACGGGCACGTGCGATAATAGAACCAGCCACTCTTTCGTAGTTTATTCGCCAGGTCAATGCTCGAGAAGGAATAAACAATTGATTTGTGATTTCGTGAATTGTTGCATGGTTAATCATGCGCCGCCTTCCCGGTGAACCGATTTCCTGGCAATTTGCATCTGTCATCCGGCCGGTCAATCAGGTAGTGGGACCTGTGGGACTCATAAACGAATAATCAGAACCAAAAAATCGATCAATCGTTCTTCTTTACCAAACACTTGGTACTACCACCTTTTCGCTTCATACAGTTCGTTAACCATTCAACAGTTCACAAGCGTGCGCAGCCAAGCCATTAAGCCAATAATTATTATCCTTTGTTCTAACCCTTATAAAACGCACCCATTGACAATTTGACAATCCTGGATAATTGACGAGACCATTGAATTAAAATATGCTTCACAATATTTGAACTGTTAGGTAATCCGATGCTAACAAACGCCATCTCCCCCATACGATATCCAAATCCTGGCCCAACAGCTTAAAGTGTTATCTAATCCCAAGCGCCTGCAAATCATGAATCATCTCATGGAGGGAGTGCAGTGCAATTGCGAGTTGGGTGAATCGTTAGATCTACCTCTAAACCTCATCTCCCATCATATGGGGATCTTGCGCAAAGCCAGTCTGGTGAATATTGAACGGGACGCAGTCGATGCGCGCTGGATTTACTTCTCGGTTAACGAATCTACCCTGAGAGCATTGAACGCGGCTTTCGAACTTTTTTTTGACAGCGGACGCATCCGGCCGCGGCAGCCATATTGCGGACCGCGAACAGCATTCAGGCCAATAAGCACCATGCCGGCGGCTTGTGCCGATGCTAATATCGTCCCGACCAATGATCTTTAATCATCCTGAGTGACTGTTATTAAAGGAACAACCCATGTCCCCCACCACAACAACCCCATCGCAAACAGGGAATGTGACCAAAAAGCTGTCTGTCCTGGTCCGCTACCTGACTTTGTGGATTTTTCTGGCTATGGCCATCGGTGTAGCCGCCGGCTCTCTGATTCCCAGAACGGAGGATTTCATTAACAGCTTCCAGGTGGGCACGACCAACATCCCTATCGCCATCGGACTGATAGTGATGATGTACCCGCCCTTTGCCAAGGTGAAATACGAGGAGTTGGGCAGCGTCTTTCGCAATACCAAAATATTGGGTTTATCCCTGATCCAAAACTGGATCATAGGCCCGATTCTCATGTTTCTGTTGGCGGTCATCTTCCTGCACAACTACCCTGCCTACATGGTCGGCCTGATTCTGATTGGTCTGGCCCGTTGTATCGCCATGGTCATTGTCTGGAATGAACTTGCCAAAGGGGATACCGAATACGCCGCCGGCCTGGTAGCTTTCAATAGCGTGTTCCAGGTGCTTTTCTACAGTGTCTACGCCTGGCTTTTCATTACTATTTTGCCGCCGTTACTTGGCCTGGAGGGCAGTACGGTTGACATCAGCATTGGCGAGCTGGCCCAAACGGTGTTCGTATTTCTGGGCATACCCATGATCGCCGGCTTTGCCACCCGTTACTTTCTGCTCCGGGCAAAAGGTCGCGAGTGGTATGAAACGAAGTTTTTGCCCCGGATCAGCCCCCTGACGCTGATCGCCCTGCTCTTCACCATCATGGTGATGTTTAGTTTGAAGGGCGGTCTCATTGTGCAGATACCCCAGGACGTGGTCCTGATTGCCATCCCGCTGACGATCTACTTTTTGGTGATGTTCCTGGTCAGCTTCTGGATGGGCCGGCGCTTTGGCGCAAATTATTCCCAGACAACAACGCTCTCTTTCACGGCCGCCAGCAACAATTTTGAGTTGGCTATTGCCGTGGCGGTGGCCGTCTTTGGCATCGGTTCTGGGGTGGCTTTTGCGGCCGTTATTGGACCGTTAATTGAGGTGCCGGTGATGATCGCCCTGGTAAATGTGGCTTTGTACTTCCAGCGCCGCTATTTCCGTCATGAATTGCCAGCCCCTGCAATCCAATAGTCCACATCAATCCGGCCGTTACCACCGCCTTATGGGTAAATAAAGAGATAAAAACCGGTGGCTCTTGCGCTATTCTGGTGAAAAACGTGTGTTTGGCTGAGGCACCGGAGCACGGATCGATTCCAGGAACTTGAAATCGCGCTTCGCCCCGGTCGTCTCCAACCAGTAGTTAGCCAGCGTAGTCACGTGCGTATCGTTACCGGCGAACCAGCCACATAACTCGATCGTATGAAACTACGTAATGGATGAGGACAGCAATGCCGTATATCCAACCGAATGTCGTTACACCTGTCGAAAAGAGCGACCAGATCGCTGAAACAAAGAATGCTAGCTCGAGCAAAAGGCGAACAGTACCAGGGACTGGAACTCTCGCTTCTCCTGACCGACTTGGGTCGTCAGGCACGGCGAAAGTGCCCCATAACACTGCGGCAAGAAATGGTATTCCCAGGGCTAGCACGAACCTCAGGATCCCTTCGCCCTGATTCCAGCCCCACCACCCCAAGGCCAATTAGCCAATAATCTCAAGAATGAAGCGAATCGCCAAGTTAATTGGATTAGACCCCATCATGTCCCTCCATCTCACTATATGCGAAGTAACTCACCGTTCGTTGTAGTCAGAAGAGCGGATTGAGCATTTGACAACTGCCAACAAACTAAGATTATCAAGCCGCGATATATTGTAATATATCACGATATAGTATAGTTTATCCGTGAGTAAGAATAAAACTACAGGTGCGGTGGCTATTAGTGTAAACGAAAAACGAACGTCATCGGCTTATAGGTTATTTACGGAATAGCAGAAAGTAGATGAGTTTTGTCGAGCATGCAGAAGGTCAAACCTGGACCAAAGGTTGATGAGTCCCAAAATGTGTAAGTTTGAGAATTATTGTTTATAGGAATAATATTGAAACATATTAAGTTCTCATAAAAAATGGATCATTAGATTCATTTGTTTTGAAACAAGGGAGACAAAGATGACGGAAGGTAAGCAATTAACAACCGCACATGGAAATCCCATTGGGGACAACCAAAACTCATTGACCGCCGGTCCACGCGGCCCACTGCTCATGCAGGATTACCAGCTATTGGAGAAAATGGCTACCTTTAACCGGGAGCGCGTGCCGGAACGGATCGTACACGCCAAGGGCTCGGGAGCTTATGGCACTTTCACCGTTACTAATGATATAACCAAATACACCAAGGCTAAGATATTCTCTGAAGTTGGCAAGAAAACAGAGTGCTTGATCCGCTTTTCGACCGTTGCCGGTGAGCGTGGCGCCGCCGATGCCGAGCGCGACGTACGTGGTTTTGCCATGAAGTTCTACACCGAAGATGGCAACTGGGATATGGTTGGTAACAACACCCCGGTCTTTTTCATTCGCGACCCGTACAAATTTAGTGACTTCATTCATACCCAAAAGCGTGATCCAAAAACCAATATGCGCTCTAACACAACAATGTGGGACTTCTGGTCGCTCTCGCCTGAGAGCCTACATCAGGTCACCATTCTGATGAGTGATCGTGGTCTGCCCCAGGGCTATCGGTTTGTAAACGGCTACGGTAGCCACACCTACAGTTTCATCAATACCGACAATGAACGGTTCTGGATTAAATTCCACTTCAAAACGATGCAAGGTATTAAAACCTGGACCAATGCCCAAGCGGCCGAGATTGTAGGGCAAGATCGTGAAAGCTCTCAGCGAGACCTCTTTGAAGCCATTGAAAGGAGCGATTATCCTATATGGCGTGTTTGCATTCAGGTTATGCTCGAAGAGGATGCCGAAACCTACCACGTCAACCCCTTCGACCTCACCAAAGTCTGGCCCCATGCTGACTACCCGTTGATTGATATCGGCATTATGGAGCTCAATCGCAATCCCGAAAATTACTTTGCCGACATTGAGCAAGCTGCGTTTGAACCTTCTAACATTGTGCCTGGCATTAGCTTCTCGCCGGACAAAATGCTTCAGGGTCGGATTATGTCTTATGCCGATGCCCACCGTTATCGCATTGGCGTTAACTATGCCGCTCTACCGACCAACAAGCCCCAATGTCCAGTTCATACCTATCACCGAGACGGCAACATGCGTTTTGACGGTAACTTCGGGGGGGCGGCCAACTACGAGCCGAACAGCATGGGTGGGCCAGTCGAAGATCCCAGGTACCATGAGCCACCGCTCAAAGTTTCCGGTGATGCTGACCGTTATAACCATCGCGATGGTAACGACGACTATACCCAACCCGGCAATCTTTTCCGACTGATGAGTAATGATCAAAAAAAGCAGTTATTTGGCAATATGGCTGAAGCGATGGAGGGTGTGCCGGAACGCATTAAAGTACGCCAGATTGTACACTGCTACAAAGCCGATCCAGCCTATGGTCGTGGCGTGGCGGAAAAACTGGGCTTAGATATCGAACAGATTTCTGCCCTTGCAAATCTTTCCCTGGAAGAATTGTTCCAAAAGAGTAGTGAAGAGGGATACACCGACCGCGTCTGAGTAATTAGCGTTGCAACAACTATAACCAAAAATCTAGAATCGGATCGGTTAACCACATCATCCTATATGGTTCTAACAGGAGATCGTGGTGGCCTTGTGGCTTCTGATCGTTCTAGACGGGCCCAACGTTGGACCCCGAATCCAGGTTCTTGCAGGCGAAAGGCGGGCTCTCACTGAAGTTGGCATGATCAACTGGCGGCCGCGAGAGCTTTCTCGCAGCATGCCAAAAACGTGCTCGGTGTGAGTCCAAACGGCGTAGGCGGCCGCTTTGGCATGCAGCGCCGGCGTCCTTTGGTGGGCCTGGAGTAGCCGGACAATTCCCTGGAATAAACGCCGGTGACGCTGTGATGGTCGTCTCGTTCCTCCGCTCGCCCCCAATCCATCCACGGCCGGTGCAGCCAGCGATTGTCACCAGCCAGATCGGGATCTACCAGATAAGGTGGGTCAACCAACAGCCCTATCTCGTCACCCATGCATATTATCGGGATGCCGCGAAAGGCGAGGATCAGGCTGTGGAGAAGGTGGATTCGGCTTCGGCATTCATGGCGAACCGGGTCGCGAGCGCTTCGAGATGAAAACGGCCGACGAGATCACTGAGATGCAAGGATTTACCATCACCCTGTTCAAAGTAGATGATGAATTTCTCAAATTCTGGGATACGCCGGTAAAAACGCCGGGTCTGCGTTGGGGTGTATAAACAACAAATTGTCTATAACCGCTAAGGTGACACTCACTGATTAACTGGGGGCATTCAACAGGGTAGTTACGAGAGATCAGATCGTTCAGTGGCAAGAGAAAACGGCTGCTGCCCTCAATGAAAACAAGGATTACTTGATACAATTAGACTCGCCGATTGGCGATGCCGACCATGGCATCAATATGGATCGTGGTTTTAGAAATGTCGAGGAGATTCTGCCCGGCGTAGCCGACAAGGATATCGGTAACATTCTCAAGACAACCGGGATGACTCTCATCTCCAAAGTAGGCGGCGCCAGTGGGCCTCTATATGGAACCTTTTTTATGCGTGGTGGCATGGCCGTGGACGCGAAAGAAGAGTTGACAGGTGATGACCTGATTACCATGTTGCAGGCCGGTGTGGATGGCGTCGTGCAGCGCGGCCGGGCACAACCAGACGACAAGACCATGGTCGATACCTGGTTACCGGCCTTGGCTGCCTATCGATCAACCTATAACAACGACCATGAAATGCTAGCGGCTCTTCGTGACGCTGTGACCGCGGCCGAGCAAGGCATGAAGGACACAATACCGCTACAAGCCAGGAAAGGGCGGGCCAGCTATCTAGGTGAACGAAGTATAGGACACCAGGACCCCGGCGCCACCTCGTCCTATCTATTAATTCAGGCGCTGTTGGATACGCTTGAAAGTTAACTGACGGTCGAACCTCATTCGACCACCTCATAGTTGGAACTTAAGGAGTGACTAGAAATGGCTAAGTATGTCGCAGCAGTAGACCAGGGTACGACCAGTACCCGTTGTATGCTTTTCGATCATGACGGCGGTGTGGTCAGTATTGCCCAAAAAGAGCACGAACAGATCTATCCCAAGGCTGGCTGGGTCGAACATGACCCCGTGGAAATCTGGGCCCGGGCGCAAGATGTGGTTAAAGACGCTGTTGCCAAAGCTGGCGCGGGTCCTGGGGACATCGCCGCTGTGGGCGTGACCAACCAGCGCGAAACCACTGTCGTCTGGAATAAGAACACCGGCAAGCCTTACTACAACGCCATCGTCTGGCAAGACACCCGCACCTACAAGATCTGCAACGAGTTGGCCAAAGATGGCGGACAGGATCGTTTCCGGGCCAAGGTTGGTTTGCCTTTGGCCAGCTATTTCTCAGGGCCCAAGGTTAAGTGGATCCTTGAAAATGTGGATGGCGTTCGCGAAGCGGCCGAAGCCGGTGATGCTGTATTCGGCAACATCGACACCTGGGTAATCTGGTGGTTAACCGGCGGTCCTGATGGCGGCGCTCACGTTACGGACGTCACCAATGCCAGCCGTACCATGCTCATGAATCTGGAAACCCTCGACTGGGATGACGAGATCCTGGGCATCATGGGCATCCCCCACCAGATGTTGCCCAAAGTGGTGTCCTCTAGCGATCCGAACACCTGGGGCAATACCCCGGCCGATGGTCCCTTTGGTGACGCCATTCCCGTATGCGGTGACCTGGGCGACCAGCAAGCAGCTCTGGTGGGCCAGACCTGCTATAGTGTCGGCGAGGCCAAGAACACCTATGGCACCGGTTGTTTCATGTTGTTGAACACCGGCACCGAGCCAGTGCCTTCTAAGAGCGGCCTGCTGACCACCCTGGCCTACAAGATCGGGGATCGGCCGGCAGTTTATGCGCTGGAAGGGTCTATCGCCATCACCGGCGCCCTGGTGCAGTGGCTGCGGGACAATCTCAATTTCTTTGATTTCTCGCACCACATAGAAGATTATGCCAAGCAGGTGGATGACGCCGGCGGCATTTACATCGTACCTGCTTTCTCCGGTTTGTTCGCCCCCTACTGGCAATCGGATGCCAGGGGCGTCATCGTGGGCTTAACCCGCTACGTCAACAAAAACCACATCGCCCGGGCTGCCCTGGAGGCCACCGCCTACCAGACCCGCGAGGTGCTGGACGCCATGAACAAGGACTCTGGCGTTGAGTTGAAGGCCCTCAAGGTGGATGGAGGTATGGTATACAACCAGTTGCTGATGCAATTCCAATCGGACATCCTGGGCGTGCCCGTCGTCCGTCCGCAAGTTGCTGAGACCACCGCTCTGGGTGCGGCCTACGCGGCCGGTCTGGCTGTGGGTTTCTGGAATGACCTGGAAGACCTGCGCCAGAACTGGTTGATAGATGCCACCTGGGAACCCGCGATGGAGGACGAAACTCGTAAAAAACTTTACAATGGTTGGCTCAAGGCTGTCCAACGTAGCATGGGCTGGGTCGAGCACGAATAATCTTTAGGACAATCACCTTTCTTGTTCAGGGATCGGGCTTCGTTGCCAGCTACATTCGGAGGCCTGATCCCTGTTTTTCATTGTCGAGAAGGGGAATCGAATGGAAACATTTCACGTTCTAATCATTGGGGGAGGTGGCACCGGCGGCGCTCTCGCTCACGACCTGGCTTTACGTGGTCTGAAG
Source organism: Promineifilaceae bacterium (SeqCode) (assembly GCA_049650305.1). Lineage (GTDB taxonomy): Bacteria > Chloroflexota > Anaerolineae > Promineifilales > Promineifilaceae > UBA11865. The sequence continues at coordinate 13,190 of JBARZW010000289.1, read as the reverse complement.
GTGACCCTGGTCGAACGGGGTGAAGTGACCTCAGGCACGACCGGCCGGCACCACGGACTATTACACGCCGGAGGCCGATACGCTGTCAAAGATAAGGAATCGGCTGTCGAATGCATCGAAGAGAACTTGATCCTGAAACGGATCATGCCCGGTTCCTTTGAAATCAACGATGGTCTATTTGTGGCTATTACCGACGATGACGTCGAGTATAGCCATTCCTTTATCGAGAGTTGCGGGGAATGCGGAATTCCCACCCGCCGGCTGACGCGTGAACAAGCGCTGCGCCTGGAGCCTAATCTAACTCCAGATCTTAAGCTGGCTGTGCAGATTCCCGATGCCACCATGGATGCAATGCGCATGCCCTTACGATTCTTCGCCGCCGCCAAGCAGAACGGGGCGGTCATCAAGACTTACACGGAAGTAATCGACGCCTTGAAGCAGGGCAATACGGTCACCGGCGTTCGTGTCGTCGATCATACTAGCGGAAAAGAATACGAAATTGGCGCCGACTTGATTGTCAATGCCGCCGGTCCCTGGAGCGGGAAGATCGCCGATATGATTGGGGTTGAGGTGCCCATCAAACCTTCACCCGGCGTGATGGTGGCTGTTCGCGGCCGCCTCTGCAACATGGTTATCAACCGGTTGGCCCCTTCTGGCGACGGGGACATCATCGTGCCCCAACGAGGCCTCTCCGTCATCGGCACCACTTCTTGGGTAGTGGAAGATCCCGACGATCTCGGTCTGCCCAAAGATCATATCCAAAAGATGTTTGACGAAGGGGGAAAGATGATTCCCCTGGTCAAAGAAGTGCCTTTCCGGGCGGCTTGGGCGGCCGCTCGTCCCCTCATCGGCGCGCGTAAGGCCGAGATCGACACCGGACGTGAACTCAGCCGTACATTCAAGTGCTTTGATCATGTGGATGAAGGAGTTGAAGGATTTGTAACCATTACCGGTGGTAAGGCGACGACGGCCCGCGGTATGGCCGAGGCGACAGCCGACGTAGTTTGCCAGAAAATGGGCCTGGACGCGCCTTGCCGAACTCGGGAAGTAGTCCTACCGTCTCATTCTGCCTACTATCAATAAGGAAGGGAACGGATGGCTGAGCAACAGATTCAATTTAAAATACTCCGTTACAGGCAAGGTCAGACAGCCCCTACCTATCAGACCTTTACCGAAACGGCCGACGAGGAAACGACCGTGCTCGTGGCCCTCCAAGATATTCGTCGTGACCAGGATCCGACCCTGACCTTGCGTCACTCTTGCCATCATGCCTCCTGCGGAACTTGCGGTATGAAGGTCAATGGCCAGGAGCAATTAGCTTGCGTAGTCAAAGTTCTCGAGCTGGGCACACCGACTATTGTCGTGGAACCCCTCGATAATCTGGCCTTGATAAGCGACCTGGTGGTCGATATGAACGGTTTCTACGATCGCTACACGATCCCAGAGATGACATACCTCAGGTCTAGCGAATTTATGCCTGACGCGGATATACCCGAGGGCATTGAAAGCTGGCTCCGTTACGAAAACTGCCTGGAGTGTGGCATCTGTATCTCCGCTTGTCCGGTGGCTGGTAGCGACTCCCAATACCTGGGACCGGCGGCCTTTGCTGCCGCCTGGCGGGTTGTGGCCGAACCGCAAGGTAGCGATCCTGATTTCGTCCTGGATTGGGTTGACAATGAGCATGGTTGCTGGCGCTGCCATGTCGCTTTTGAATGCAGTGAGCAGTGCCCGTCGGATGTCGATCCAGCCGGAGCGATCATGGCTCTGCGTGCAGAATTGACCGGGCGCAAATTCCGACGCATATTTGGCCGCGGCTGAATGCCGGGACAATTTGAACCTATGTGGGATTTACCGTAACAGAGGGAAAGTTGGACTCTTATCTCATAAATCATTGATAATCCTGTCTGATTGTTAAGGAGATTATTGCCGTGCGAGAAGTACAAACGATACAACATATTGTACGGCCAAAGCGGCCATTAAAAGCCTGGTTTGACGTTCGCAGGCGCAAGCTAGGTAGTTTCGCCTTCGCTCTAAACCGGCTAACCGGTTTGGGATTAGCCCTCTACTTGTTTTTGCACTTGGGTATCCTGACCATATTATTGCAAGGTGAAGATGCCTGGAATGAATTCGTGGCGATAGCCAAGAGCCCATTCTTCTTGACCTTGGACATCATTCTGCTTTTCGGCCTTTTATACCATGGCTTCAATGGTATTCGGGTGGCCATGGTAGGCACTGGTATCGGCGTAAGAAGCCAGCGCACGATGTTTTGGGTTTTTATGGCTTTGACCCTTATTCTCTTGATCGTCGGCGGCTGGCTGGTCTTTTTTGTTTAGGAGCGACTTCTATGCGACACGTATTCGATCAGAAGGCAAAGAAACCGGTAGCCCGGCCCGACTCGGCCGGAACTATCTGGCTTATTCAGATCATAACTGGAGCCTTGCTCATCCTCCTCCTGGGCTTGCACATGATCGCCCATCACTTCGTCGTCGAAGGTGGATTGCGCACTTATCAGGATGTCATCGACTATGTCTCGAATCCGGTTATCTTTGTGCTGGAAATCCTCTTCCTGATCGTCGTAGCACCTCATGCCGTGTTAGGTTTGCAGAATATTGTCTTGGATCTGGGACCGAGCAAAGATACCGAAAGATGGATAGTCTGGGTCTTCAGGTTGTTGCTGATTGCGACGCTGGCCTATGGCATCTGGATGGCCTTTGCGCTGCAACAACTATAGATAGCTACTGAGCCGCTTCTAGGATCGGATAGAAAGAATGGCCAAAAAGTCAGAGCTAAAGAACAACAACGAAGATAAGAAAAAGAAGCAGCCAGCCCAGGCGAGCAATGAACCTTGGTTAAGCCAAAGGACCGGAAGGATAATCATGATCATAGCCAGTCTTGCCCTGGTTATTTACATGACTTATCAGCTTGAGCCGGCTCTTGGATTGGGTGAAGCTCTGCTTTGGGGACTTGGATTCGGCCTGGCTATTTGGGGCGTTTTTTTTCTCGCCTACTTCGTCAATAAGTGGCTTCGTCGGCAATGAGGCATTAAAAGGCATATTGATACGACGGGGCAGCAAAGATGGGGACAACTACCAAGGTCACGTCCGCTACTCTACGAGGTGTGGATTGGGAGCGCCATTGGGCGCCTTACGATGAGCCAACTTATCAGACCGTGCTGGAATGGGTGCATTCTGAAGACATCGTTTTAGATATCGGAGCTGGTGATTTTCGCTTAGCCTTCAGGCTGGTTGACCATGTACAGAAATGCTTCGCTATCGAGATTAACCAGTCCTTAACGGCAATTGCGGAAGCTAGACCACGACCGGACAATCTGTCCATAATTTGTGCGGATGCGTACCGTTATCCATTCTCAGAGGGAATCACACTGACCGTATTGCTGATGCGTCACTGCCAGCGGTTTCGCGTGATCGCCGATAAGTTGTTGGCCGTAGGTTGCCGACGACTAATCACCAACGCTCGCTGGGGAGTGGGCGTGGAGATGATCGAATTGGGCGCGGTCCGACGTCCCTATTCAACCCTTTCAATGGGTTGGTACGCCTGTTGGTGTGGAGCGACCGGCTTCATACCCGGACCAGCCGACAGAGTGACGCCTGAATTAGAAAAGAACATTCAGGAAGTGCTTAACTGCCCGGCCTGTCGGGTCGGCAGCGATTGAAGGTGAGTAACAAAGAAGGTCTTCACAATTCAAAATCAGTCAACATGTGAAGACCAATCAAAAATCGCAGAACGAGATCGTAGATAGAGAATCGACGTCAGATCGATTTAGATACAACATGGTCAGCATCGTCATCGTTTCCCATAGCGCCAAGCTTGCCGAAGGTGTGAGGGAACTTGCCCAACAAATAGTCCAGGGAGAGGTACCCTTGGTCGCTGCCGGTGGGATAGATGATCCAGATAACCCGATCGGTACCGACGTCATGAAAGTGTACCGGGCCATTGAATCCGTCTACACCAACGATGGGGTACTGGTGTTAATGGACATGGGCAGCGCTTTGATGAGCGCGGAGATGGCCCTGGAGTTTCTGGCGCCTGAACAGGTGGCCAACATCTTTTTGTGCGAAGCGCCCCTTGTCGAAGGGACGATGGCGGCCGCGGTACAGGCATCGATTGGCGGTGATATACATCGAGTCCTAGCCGAGGCGCGAGGGGCATTGGATGCCAAGGCCAGCCAGTTACAGTCTCATCTAGGGGCTATTGTTCCTGCGCCGGCAACGTCATTAACATCCCCGGCAGGTGACTGGCAGGATCTGAGATTAACGGTCGCTAATCCCCTGGGATTACACGCCCGCCCAGCGGCTCGCTTTGTGGGAACGGTTAACCGATTTGAGGCCGAGATCACCGTCGAGAAGATCAATGCTCCGGTCGGTAAATCGGCCAGCGCAAAAAGCATCAACCAGGTGGCCACGCTCGGTATCCGCCAAGGAGATCAAATCCTTATCCGGGCCAGTGGTGAGGATGCCGTCCAGGCCCTGGAAGCTTTGCAAGCCCTAGCCGATGATAATTTTGGCGACTCAGAGGAGGATATGCTTGACCCCGAGGTCCTACCATTGGTGGTCGCGAAACCTTTAGCTGAAGGGGAATTGAGCGGTATCCCAGCATCACCCGGCATCGCCATTGGGCCGGTGGTCCAATACCGGCCGTATTTGCCCGAGATGCCGTTACGGCAGGTTGATGATCCGGCCGGAGAATGGGAACGGTTAAAAGAGGCGCTCAATCTGGCCATGCAGGAGATCCGGGCGCTGCATGAGTTGGTCATGAGCCTGGTGGGGGCGGCTGAAGCGGCTATCTTTGAGGTTCACCAACTCTTCTTGCAGGATCCCGCCCTCGTCGATGAGGCTCGTACGCGCATCTTTGACAAGAGCATCAATGCTGAAGCGGCCTGGCAAGAAGTAATCGATGAAACAGCCGAGACATACAGGTCCTTGGATGACGCCTACATGCAGGCCCGGGCCGCTGATGTCCAGGACGTGGGTCTGCGAGTGTTGGGGCAGTTATTGGATGTACAGCGGCCTTCACTTGACTTTGACCAGCCCTCTATTCTAGTAGCGGCTGATCTGACACCGGCCGATACGGCTGGTCTCAACCCAACTCAAGTGCTTGGTATTTGTACTGAACTGGGCGGAGCTACTTCCCATAGCGCCATCCTGGCCCGAGCATTGGGCATTCCCGCCATCGTTGGCCTGGGGCCGGTCCTGAAGACGCTGTCCACCGGGAGGATGGTTGTGATGGATGGCGGACAGGGGCGACTGTGGCCCCAACCGACCGCGGAACAAATGAACCTCTTTCGAGAGAAACAAGCTCAATGGCAGGTGGAAAAGCTGCAAGCCAAAGTTGCTAGCCAGAAGTTGGCCGTGACCCAGGACGGATGCCGGGTTGACATTGCGGCCAACATTGGCAGTCCTCATGACGCACCAATCGCCCTTGAATTTGGCGCCGAGGGAGTGGGTCTATTCCGTACCGAATTCCTGTATCTGGATCGCCAGATGGCGCCTTCGGAAGAGGAACAATTCCAAGCCTACCGCCAGGTCGCCGAACTTATGGAACAGCGGCCGTTGATCATCCGTACACTCGATGTTGGCGGTGATAAACCGCTGCCCTATCTCGATCTGGGTCAAGAGGCAAATCCATTTTTGGGTTGGCGTGGTATCCGCTTTTGTCTGGCAATGCCAGAACTTCTTAAATCCCAGCTACGGGCCATTTTGCGGGCCAGTTATGGATTTAACCTCAAGGTAATGTTCCCGATGATAAGTACGCTTGACGAATTAACGGCGGCCAAGGCGCTATTGAACGAAGCCCGAACCGAGTTGTTGACCGAGGGGATACCTTACGACGACAAAATGGAAGTAGGTATTATGGTTGAGGTGCCAGCTGCCGTAGTGGTAGCCGATATTCTGGCCGTCGAGGCTGATTTTTTCAGCATTGGCACAAATGACCTAACCCAGTACGTGATGGCGGCCGACCGGGGAAACGCCAGGGTGGCCGAGCTGGCCAACGCCCTGCAACCTGCCGTGTTGAGAATGGTGCAGCAAACGGTCCGGGCCGCTCATTCAGCCGGTATCTGGGTCGGCATGTGTGGAGAATTGGCCGGCAATCCCCTGGCCGCACCGGTACTAATCGGCTTGGGACTGGATGAACTGAGCATGAGCGCTCCAGCGATCCCGGTCGTCAAAGAGGTCACTCTTGGGTTAACATCAGAGCGGGCCAGGGAAATAACGGCCGAGGTATTACAGTTGAGTTCGGCCGAGGCGGTTGAGGCTTATTTGACCTCAGACGGTCTCTAGCAACATCGTGAAGAATGATTTGGTTCTGCGCGCGCCGTTCTCGAGTATATCTCCTTTGTCTAGCTGGCGAGTACCACTAGAGTTGATATTGCATTCAAGTACATTTCAAATTATGAACCGCACTATGCCAGGCTATCTTTTACCGCAGAACGTCAGGCCTGCGAAAAAGAGGTAGCCCGGCGAACTCGGGTCGCAGTGGCAGCTCGTCGAGCTCATAACCCGGAGGTCCTAGGTTCGAATCCTAGCCCAGCTAACGCTCAAGCGGAAGACCTTAGTTCGAAAGGCTAAGGTCTTTTTTGTTGCCTGAAGGTCTGTCCGTTTTATGACGATCATTGATGAGGGGTAGATTATCCAATGAAGATACGTTCATCGGTGGACGCACGGTCTATACTGTATGTGTTTTAAGCTGCGCTTTTATTGTTGACTTCGGTTTCCTTCACCTACACATAAGCGAAAGATCAAGGTACGGGTAACACCTCGATTGTCCTGGTTGCCGTGTAGGTGCCTGGTCCGTACAAGCTGAGAGGTAGCGCAGCCAGCTCACCGGTCTCCGGATCATAGCAAAGATGTCACCCATCATTGACCGGCCGTTCAAACGTCTGGCTCCTTACCAATGTCTATGGGCCGCGGGGCAGTGGATGGTGAATTTTCTCCCAAAGCGTAGCCAGATATACGGTGTTGAGCATTCTCGGACGATGATATCTGGTGCTAGATTCTACAAAGGGCCGAAGAACCCTTCGGTCCCCTCGGAACACTCCTCTACGTCGCTCCCGGCAAATAGATCTTCTCGATTCGATCTTGGTTCTGATTACGGATATCGGGATGTTCTACCCCATACCGGTTAATAGAATAGCAAATTAATTTGATAGTCGGAAGCGCTCGTATTTTCTCATGCGTGGCCTAACAGGATGGATATGGCTTAAACACTTATGGATGCCTATGCTGGCATCCACCGAACCGAAACTAAACTTACCAATAATGACCACTCCAGATCTATTGCCTATTGCGTCATCACCACTACGACGGATTCGAGATGGCGCGTTGGCGATCGATTAGTAGAGCCATCAATGCCCAGATTGCTTTCTCCACTCCTGCCAGTCTGCGAGCTACCCAACTGATGCTTACGAAATCTTCTCGTATTTCGTGGTAAAACCTAGCCCAAATGGTTCAGATCTAGTAACTGAGAAATCGTATCGTCTATAAGTGATGGAGATCATCTTCTGTCATATGTATTTTTTTAACCAACAAGCGTCTCTGTTATATCAGACGATTGATCGGGCGCGCAGTATTTTTTTGCCTGCTTCCGAATCGCGTGGAATCAAGTTTGGCGCTGAGACCACCCCGATATTTTCCATATGGCAGAATGGCAGAACACCTGGGCATCTCTAGGATAGATGGGACATCCGAGACTTTACCGTTTGGTATTTCTGTCTTGTGTACTGGTCTTGAGGCGGAGCAGTCCTCATATCGCGAGAGCGATACACCATCTTTTTAACTCAACAGTCCCGTCGCACCAAACCGGTGGCATTTAAGGACGTCATCCGGCTTTTTGGTTTTGACCAATCTAGAAGGTTTCCAGTGTAAGTACTGGTCTGACAGACTGGGGTCTTGATGAGCTATCTCATTGAACGACCTCATGTCGAGCAAGTGAAGATGGCATCTATGGTTTTAGACATGCGACCAACTGTAAACGGAAAATTCGTCTTTATTGGGGATGAGAAGTTCTATATTCGGGGCATTACTTATGGCCCGTTTAGACCGGATGAGAAAGGTTGCGAGTATCACCACCCGGCACTTGTTGAACGCGACTTTGCCCAAATGGCAAATTTTGGCGTGAATGCCGTACGGACTTATACAGTACCGCCCAACTGGCTGGTTGACATCGCTCAAAAACATGGCCTTCGAGTTATGATCGGCCTACCTTGGGAGCAGCATATAACTTTTCTGGACGATAAAGAACGCGTTCGATCTATCGAGCAGCGTGTCCGTGAAGGTGTTCGAGCCTACGCCGGACATCCGGCCGTGCTTTGTTTTGCCATTGGTAACGAGATTCCGTCTCCTATTGTTCGATGGCACGGTCGCCGCGCTATAGAGCGCTTCATTGAGCGCCTGTATTACGCGGCCAAAAGCGAAGATCCTGATGGTCTTGTAACCTACGTAAATTACCCCACGACTGAGTATCTTAAGCTTCCTTTCCTGGATTTTGCCTGTTTCAATGTCTACTTAGAGCAGCAGGATCGCCTGGAGGTTTACATAGCGCGGCTGCACAATGTTGTTGAAGACCAACCTCTCCTTCTTGCTGAAATCGGATTGGACAGCTTGAGAAACGGGGAGGAAATGCAGGCCAAGATGCTCGATTGGCAGCTACGAACCTCCTTCAGCCAAGGTTGTGCAGGCGCGTTCGTCTTTGCCTGGACAGATGAGTGGCACCGGGGCGGGGAAAATATCCTAGATTGGAACTTTGGCCTTACAGATCGCGATCGACGGCCCAAGCCAGCATTAACAGCCGTAAGTGAGGTCTTTCATGAAACGCCATTTCCAGCAAACATAGATTGGCCGCGAATCTCTGTCGTAGTCTGCAGTCACAATGGAGCCCGGACCATCCGAGACTGCTGTGAAGGTTTAAGCAATCTGAATTACTCGGATTACGAGGTGATCGTCGTCGACGACGGATCAGACGACGGAACTGGTGATATCGCGTCCGAGAGTGGCTTTCGAGTCATTCGTACCGCTAATCAAGGCCTGAGCGCTGCCCGCAATACCGGTATAAATGCCGCTACCGGTGAGATAATTGCCTTTATCGATGACGATGCTTATCCCGATCCCGATTGGCTTACCTATATCGCTCATACTTACGACAGCACCTCTTTTGCAGGTGTAGGCGGCCCTAATTATACACCCGACGAAGACAGCCTGTTTTCGAAATGCATCGGCGCGGCACCCGGCGGGCCTGTCCATGTCTTGCTGACCGACACCATCGCGGAGCATATTCCAGGTGTGAACATGACTTTCCGTAAGTCATGTTTGCTCGAGATCAACGGCTTTGATCCCCAATTCAGAGTCGCAGGTGACGATGTGGATATCTGCTGGCAGTTCCAAGAGCGTGGCTGGGAGTTGGGATTCAATCCCGCCGCAGTAGTTTGGCATCATCGCCGTGATTCTCTTCGAGCCTACTGGAAGCAGCAGACCGGTTATGGCAAGGCGGAGGTCTTGCTGGAGCAAAAATGGAGCGAGAAATACAATGACGTTGGTCACGTCACCTGGAGCGGCCGTGTCTATGGAAATGGAGCGATCGAGTGGCTCCCTTGGCGTCGAGGGAGAGTGTACCAGGGGATCTGGGGAACCGCCCCCTTTCAGTCCATTTATCAACCGGCGCATGCCGGCCTCTCGGCCTTGGTATTGACCCCAGAATGGTATCTTGTTTTGCTTTTCCTAGGTTTGTTGTCATCTCTCAGCCTAGCGTGGAAGCCCTTGTTATTCGCCTTACCCTTTTTTGTGCTGGCAGCCGGCCTATTGTTCGTCCAGGTCGGTGTCAACGCAGGTAAGTCAAAGTACGTAGCGACCGCCGTGACGCAGGGCGAGAAGATAAGGCGCTGGTCCCTCTTGATGCCCTTGTACTTGATCCAGCCGCTATCCCGACTGGTCGGCCGATTCCGGGGGCTCCTAGCGCTGCCAAGGCATAGCGACAGGGAGAAGAAACGGCGGGCGCCAATGGCACTTCTAATTCCTAGGTCAAGGCTCACATCTATTTGGAGTGAACACTGGCGCAGCAATGTCGACTGGCTGCAATTAGTCGAGGAGAAGCTTCGTGCGCAGCGTGTTGCAGTCAGGCGAGGCGGCAACTACGACCGCTGGGACCTGGATGTCCGGACCGGCCGGTTGAGCAGTACCCGCCTGTTTATGACCATTGAGGAACATGGTGGCGACCGGCAGATGATTCGCTTTCGCTTGCGACCTGTCTTCTCGATAGCCACTGGAGTTTACCTGATTGTTTTGACGCTCTTGTCTATAGGCGCTGGCTTGGACGGGTTGTGGGGAGTCACGGTCGGTTTCGGTATCGCTGCATTGCTCGTTGGCATACGCATCCTTGCCGAGAGCTCACAAACCACGTCTGTTGTTCTCGATTTCTGCCAACTTATTGCCCAGCAGCAGATTAAAGAATCAAAGAAAGCACCGGTCCAATCAGTGGAGATAATTAATGCGGCTCTCACCCTATCGAAAGACGGCCCTACTGACGGAAATGTCACGGATGCAAGTGTGGAGGCTACTAACCTTGGCGTGCTTGCTTCTACTCACAAACTAATGTCTCTTGGCGATGCGATTCAGCCTGGAGCAGAGCAGCCGAAATGAGCGCCGCACATTATCATCCGGCCAGAAGCGGATGAATTGCATTACTTCACATGACTGAAAGGACCTATTCCGCCGCCCACATCTACCGGCGACTACTGCGACAAATCCGGCCCTATTGGTTAAACGTCGCAGGTTTGTTGGTTCTAAGTTTTCTCAGTATACCCCTGGCATTATTACTGCCCATTCCGTTGAAGATTGTGGTCGACAACGTTCTGGGCTCAGAACCGATGCCCGAGTGGTTCACTGCCCTGGTGCCGGGAATCTCCAATTCCACCTACGCCGTACTCGCATTCGCCGTAATACTCGTCGTACTGATCGCGCTTCTAAGCAATCTAGTGAGTCTGGGCTACCGGCTTCTTCACATCAATACTTCTGAGAGAATGGTTCTAGGTTTTCGCAGCCGTCTGTTCAGCCACGCTCAGCGGATGTCGCTATCCTATCATGATACCGAGGGTACGACCGACACGTCGTATCGCATATTCTACGATGCGCCGGCGATCCAGTATCTGGCTACGGATGGCATTATCCCTTTCATCACCGCAGCGTTGACCTTCTTCTCCATGATCTTCATTATCGCCCGGCTAAGCCGGCCGCTTACACTGGTAGCCCTCTGTATTTCGCCAATCTTGTTTATTTTGGCCGGGAGATACCGAAAGCGTTTGCGACGTCAATACCGCCAGGTAAAGCGCCGTGAAAGTGGCTCGTTGTCTGTTGTACAGGAAGCCCTATCTGCTCTCCGGGTGGTTAAGGCTTTTGGACAGGAGAGACGAGAGGAAAATCGCTTCAGAGATCACGCCTCGGGTACGATGCGGGCCCGCCTCCGGCTGGCGATCGACGAAGGTACGATGAATCTCTTGGTCGGATTGGCTGTCGCCACGGGAACAGCGCTGGTTCTTTTTATCGGCACGCTCCAGGTAGTGAACGGTGTACTGACCCTCGGTGGGCTTATATTAGTGATGAGCTATCTTGCTCAGCTGTACTCACCATTGCAAACAGTGAGTAGAAAAATCGCCAGTCTGCAATCGCACCTGGCTAGCGCGGAGCGCGCCTTCACGCTCCTGGACCAAGGACCCGATGTATATGATCGTCCCGGTGCGCAGCCAATCACACGTGCCAATGGAAGGATCGTCTTCGAAAACGTTTCCTTTGCCTATGAGACGGAGCAGCCTGTTTTGAATAACGTCTCCTTAGAGATAGAGCGGGGGACCCGAGTTGGCATCGCCGGACAAACGGGCGCCGGAAAGTCAACAATGATGAACCTATTGGCTCGATTTTATGATCCAACACAGGGTCGCATTCTGCTAGATGGAGTGGATCTTCGCGATTTCCGGGTGGCTGATCTCCGAAACCAATTCTCCATTGTGCTTCAGGATACCTTACTCTTTGCGACTACTATCCGCGAGAACATCGCCTACGCCCGTTCCGACGCCGACGATGAGGAGATTGCGGTTGCTGCCAGGACTGCCAACATCCACGACTTCATCATGTCGCAGCCTGATGGATATGACACGGTTGTTGGCGAACGTGGCATGCGTCTGTCTGGCGGCGAGCGCCAGCGTATAGCCCTCGCCCGGGCATTCCTTAAAGATGCACCGATATTGATCCTCGACGAGCCTACCAGCTCTGTAGATGTGCAGACTGAGACAGGTATCATGGAAGCAATGGAGCGATTGATGGTTGGTCGGACCACCTTTATAGTTGCTCATCGCCTGAGTACTATCAGGGATTGCGATCTTCTCTTGGAGATCGACAATCGAGGACAAACGACTGTAAGGACCGATGTCCGCCAGGCCATCGACGAGATACTCGCCCAACCAAAGCCGGTCGAGCCGGTAGAGCTGCCAATAGCTTGGTCAAATTTAGCATTGCCCAAGAACGACCTGATTAATCTGGCAGAACATCCGGCTGCACAAGCCTGGCTAACGTTCCAGCCATCAGGGTCGGTTCCAGGGCAAATTACTCCACTCAAATTCAAGCCAAACGATATACATAAATCTGCCACCTTCCGCCTAGGGAACGTTGGACTGAAAAATGGAGGAGTAATCGCCAAACGATGCCTGATTTCTACTGCCAGGTTGGAGCGCACAATATACCGCGATATCCTTCCCCACGCTCATGTAACGGCTCCTCTCTTCTATGGCCTACTTGAGGAATCCGAAGGATCTTACTGCTGGCTTTTCCTAGAAAGTGTGGACGGGCAACAATACACCCCTAAGATTTCCAGCCATGGTGAACTGGCCGCTGAATGGCTTGCCCTCCTGCATACCCAAGCATCGCAAATTGATGCTGCCATGCAACTGCCCGCGCAGGACGCAACCCGGTACCTAAATCACTTAAGAGATGCGCGCCTGAGAATCAGTAGTAATATGGGTAATGTCGCCTTGAGCGATGAAGATCGGATCGTGTTGGGTAATATTCTAAACTACCTTGACTTATTAGAATCTCGCTGGACTCATATCGAAGCGGCCACCCTATTGATGCCGTCGACGGTGGTCCACGGCGACTTTGTCAGTAAGAACATGCAGATCCGCGAGCGTGATA
>JBARZW010000288.1:0-39925 GCA_049650305.1 Promineifilaceae bacterium (SeqCode) | reverse complement strand
ATTGAACGCTGCCATCGCTCGATGAAGAATATCGTCAAGCTGGAAACGTTCTACTTCCCTGGGATCTGGAACAGGCGATCGCGGAGTACGTCGATTACTATAACCTAGAACGCTACCACGAATCGATCGTCAACCTGACACCAGCTGATGTCTACTTGGGCCGAGCCGAGGAGGTGAATGATAAACGCGAGGAAATCAAACAGAAAACGCTGAATCAGAGACGCCAACTCAATCGACACATAGCCCCTAATACTTTATCTTTGGAGTGGCGAATCCTCTCTTAGTTTTTCACCTATTATGTCCCAAAGGTTCTGACGACGTACAATTAACAAAGTATAAGAACGCCCTCGACGGGCGAAAAACTAGCCGACCGCCTTCCGGCTGGACTATTTCTGAATCAGACAACCAGCCATCGGGACTTATGGGCAGGCACCATATCCCGGCCGGATCTGCCACCAATCATCACAAGAACGAGGATCCAGGAAGGTGCCGCTGTCGACGATGGCCACCACGACCTCACTATCCCGGGCGATTCCCAGAGGCTGACCGGCGGCCAGGTTCGGCAGCTGGTAGGCATACGGCCGCTGGTGCGGCGGTTTATAAACGTAGCGCGAGCCACCGGGGGCATCCAAGGCCGCGTACAGGGCCAGTAAATTAGGATCTGGGCAAATGTTGTCGATATGCACTGTGAATCCATGTGCCCCGGCACTATCCTCTCGCCCATAACGCAAAGCTAGGGTGTCTTCATCGGCGAAGAGAAGGATCACCTCCATGCCACCGCCGATATCGTAACCCGAATGGGGGATTTGTAACTCCTCGCCGGGCGTCGTCGCCAGGCCGAGGACGGTGACCGGAGGGCTACTTACGAGGTCGCCGCGGCTACCCGGTTCGGGTGATGGTGCCCAGTGCCATTGACCCACTTGATATACCTCGACGAAGGCCGGTACGCGGTAGGGACTGAATAGGGTAGCGAACTGGGGCGGCGGCGTGGGGTCGTTTAACCCATAATCAACCAGGCCTCGCCGAACATTTGGATCAGGATTAGGCTGGTAACCACGCAATTCGATGTTTTTGTCCGCATGGTTATTGGCCGGCCGGACCGGGTCATCATGCTCGACTTGGAAGGCTGTTCCACCAACATAGTGGTTGCTGCTTGCCTGGGGGCATGTCGACTTGGCAATCAGGGGCATGTAGGCAACTGGCGTTAATTCGACTGCTTCCACGCTGACGCCCGCCGGCTCACTCACGACCAAAATCAGGACCAGGCCTGCCATCAGGCAGTTGAGGGCGACAAATAGATTTGTCCGGGAGTTCATGGTTTAGAGTTACCCCCGTCGATCTGAGGGCGTATGCACATATCTAGCAGTATAGTCGTTATTAGGCCGAGAACCGATAGGCAGATATAGCTAATCTCGAGTGTAACAGAAGAAGGATGCAGGGCTCATAGAAGAAAAAGTAGCGGAAGGAATATGAGAAATAATCCAAGAATGCCTGATTCAGCCAGTACCGCAGCGACGACTAGTAACTTATTATCGAGTCAGTACCAAGAAACAGGGCGAAAGCAGCCTCGGCCTAGAGTCGCAGAATGCTATCGTATGTCATTACATCAACTGTGATGATCTGGTCGCCGAGTTTGTCGAGGTCACCAGCGCCAAGGACAGCGCCGGACGGCCCGGGCTGCAACAGGAGATTGAGTTATGTATCAGTTGCGGTCACACGTTAGTAGTCGCCAAGATCGACCGGCTATCACGTAGGATAGAAGATGCCCTCGACATCTGTTCCCAATTAGATGGCCGGCTGATCGCTTGTGACATCCCCGACTTGAAGAAGTTTACGCTCACCATCTTCATGGCTATTGCGGACCGGGAGCGGGAATTTTTTAGCAGCCGAACCAAGGCGGCACTGGAGGCAGCTAAGGCCCGACGAACTAAACTAGGCAACCCCGAGAATCTACCGGCTGATGCTGGCAAGAGGGGAGCCGAAAGCAAGATCAGAGCAGCCCAGGATGCATACCAACCGATCGCCGACTACATCCGGCGTATGCAACGAGATGGCATGTCATACGATCACGTGGCGGCCCAGTTGAACAAGGTAGGCCACAGGACACGCCAGCGACGCCGTTTCCAGGCTATGACAGTCTATCGCATACTGCAATGCAACGGCGACGAATAACCACGCGCTGAGAGCCGTTCTGCGGGGGGGCGCTGGAATTGATGGCCTCTGTCAATTAATTGACTAAAGTTGTTCAACTACGTTGTGTTCCATCCCCCCAGAATCGCCACCAAGGCCGGCGGCAATTTCGGGCAATGGTCGGCTCGTTACGGACCGGTAGGGTTTAATGAGCTTGATAATAGCAATAACCAACCGGGCGACTTCTAGGGCCAGGCGTGCTAGGTTTATAGTACCTCTGACTCGCTGAGCCAGTGTCATCGGTGGGCAGATCAATTCATTTGTTTGTGATAGCCCTCATCTGTTCTCTGGCTCATTTTCTCCCTCCTTGTCTCTTCTTCTAGGCCACTTCAGCCAGGCAATGATGACAGTATCAGAATCAAAGAGGGCAGTCAACACGCAACCACCGAATATATAGACCAGCCCACAGATGCCGGCGCTAATCGGCATCAGGCGGGCGCTCTGGCTGCCATACCTGATACCAGTAGAGGCGGTATATCATCTCTAGCCGGGCCTCGACAGAGTGGCCGGTTTCAAAGCAGACGATCATGGCCAGCCTCTCAATGCCCAAAAGAATTACGATTTGATAAGATGGGCAGGAAACTACTCCTGGTAGAGCTGAGCCGAAAGACTACCGGGTAATCCTTAACGAGCAGGTCACGGATGACCAGGTTTCCATCCTCATCACTGGTTATCATTTGTTGCTCATAGCCATGCAGGACGTCGATGCCCACCACCCTTTGATCCGAAAAGTCAGGGAGGATCAGTGTAGCGGCTACCCCAGGATCATCATCGACTGCTACCCCGTTTGTCCACAGTGCGATCAAGTGGTCGCCATTGGGCAAAGAGAAAGTGTAACTAACGATGCTTTCGTAGCTGCTTTGCACTTGTCTGTCTATGTTCGTAGGTTTGGCGCCTGCCATTATGGTAGAGAGGTTTCCGAATAACCTATTATTTTCATTATTATTATCACCGGTTACCCCCACACCGACGTCCATGCCCAGGTGCATCAGAATGCCCCGTCCAAAGTATTTGGCTGCCACGGTCGGGCTGTATACCCAGGGCTGACCAGGATCAGCAGTATCAGGCGTACGCCAAGTTAGCTCGTCAGCCTGGTATTCTCCATCAAAGCCGTGGGCGGAAGCTACGTCCTTGATCTCTTGCACGAAAGATGGATATTGATAGTAGTAATCCTCATAGAAGTCGTACGCTGGCGACGTTCCGTACATTGGGTGCCAGGAAACAACGTCTACCAGCGGCATGATGTCTGACTCAAGGATGTCGAATAAGTAGTCGGAGGCGTTGGGAAACCTGGTATTTGAGACCCCACCCACCTGTATTTTCGCCTCTGGATACTCCTCGCGGATGATGGGAACCGTGCGCTTGACTAGGTTTATATAGTCAGTCGCTTCAATCCATTTGGGACAGTAATTTGGTATATCCGGCTCATTCCATAACTCATAATATTGAACGCGATCCTTGAAATGATGCACAATGAACTGCACGAACTCAAGGTAGCGCTCTATCTCCCCCTCCGTCTTGAATCTGGCACAGGGCGCGCCTTCTCCGCCGGGATAGGTCTCCTTGTCCCAGAAGGTCAGGATATAAGTGATCGTGAGACCATTGTCGGCCATCCTGGTGAATACGGCGTCGTGGTCAGGGTGGATGGAGAATTCAGGCTTATCCCAGTCCACAAGCTCAGGTTCCTGACCGGCGATGGCCGCGCGGGCTCGCTTTACGCCTAGGGAATAGATATAGAGATCGTAGAATTCCGGATAGCCAAAGCTGTCGAAATAGGTGTTAATGCGATTGTCGAGCAGATCTCTGGAGTGCTTTGGCTTGAACTGAACTATGGGCAGATTGTTATCCTGTTGCAGCATTCGGGACCCGGCTGCGCCAGATGTGGGCGACATAAAGCGACTCGTATTACCGTCAATGTCGGTCGTTGTGACAGTCAAATGAGGACCTGTGAAGGAAGCACCTTTGCTGAAAGTAAAGTACCCCGTGCCATCTGCCGTCGTCCGGCCCTCGTAGATCGCTCCTTCATCGTCGTCGTCGGAAAAGATCTCGAGAGTGCAGCGGGGGCATGTGGCGCCTGTCATGGAACCCGGGTGTAGATTAAAGTGAGAAACAACAGGGGGGAGTAGCTCAGTATTGGCGCCATCCAACAACCCGATGCCAATCGCACCGTTGTCGTGAATGCTGTTTTGGGTGATCGTGTTGCCGACAGAGCCAGGGTTGCCCACCAATATGCCGGCTCCTCCATTGAAGGCAACGACGTTGTCCGGCCCAAAAATGTTGTTGTTGGCGCCTTCGAAAACCATGATCCCCGTGCCACGGTTGCCCAAATCATCGATACCGGCAGCGTCAGAACCGACCAGATTGCCCCTGACGGTATTGAGGGAAGCGCCAATTGTGCCGTCGCTCCACAGGCCGATGCCTGCCTCGTTGTGGCTGGTCAGGTTACCCTGGCCATATGGCCCAATACCGGCGCTGCGATCGCCGCCAATCAGGTTGTATTTGGCGTCACCAGATATGGCGATCCCTGTCCCGGAAAAATTGGTAACATGAATCCCGCGGATAATGTTTCCGTCAGACTTCACAATTTGTAGGCCACCCACCCATTCTCCCGGCACATTGCTGCCATCCAATATCACACCGGCATTGCTGGCGTCAATGGTCAGGTTGCCCTGGCTGATGTGCGGCAGTTCGCCGGTGATGGAGATAATGACCGGCGCAGTGGGCGGGAAGACAGCAGGGTCGAAAGTGATGGTGTCGCCGCTCTGCGCATTGAGCAATGCCTGCCGCAGGGAGCCGGGGCCACTATCGGCCGTGCTGGTAACGACGATGGTCACCGCTTGCGGCGCCATCGTTAAGGTCTGCGGCGCTGTTATTGCGAGGCAAAGCGTGGTCACAACAAGGAATACCAATGTAACACTTTTCATCGGACACCTCCGTCAAGCGGGCTAACCAGGTTCGCATACGGTGAGTTAAGCCAATATTGGCCACTGAGAAGCCGCCATGCCTTGTTTCTAGGTTTCTTCTAAGGAATAGGTCTAATTATGGGAATCCCGTTGATTTGTTTATGATTTATTCTTGAGGGTCTTTTCAGCAATCTAAAGATCCTGTGCCGAGAACGGTTACATAAATGCTCGGGTTCTCGCCACTTAATGACCAGGGTACGCTCCACCAAAACGCAAGAGAGGATGGGCATCCGATCACATCCGGCTCCTTGCAATTATAGATTGTGGCCTAGACGCCATTAATAACAAGTACCCCAGTTATTCTTCCTTCTTGTCCTCTTCGACGGCCGGTTCAACTTTCGCGGCTACCTTCTGAAGCTGGTCTTCAAGCTTTCTCACCTTCTCGCCTAATTCCTCAACCTGCTTCTTGACCGCTGAGCCATCGCTCTTGTCCTCTTCTCGCAATATGGAGATGGACTTCTCGACCCAAACCTGGGTCTGTCTCGCTTGACTCCGGCCGTAGGCATCGATCGCGGGAATGGACTCCGCGGCCTTCATGTTCAGCAATCCTTGCACCGCCTGAAATCTAATACTCTCCCAGGGATCTCGCAGCAGGTCCTCCAGCCTTTCGACGACCTCTTCTCGCTTCCCTTTCTCCAGCCCTTGGCCGATATCGGCCAGACCGGCAACGATATTCCTGCGTACACGATTGTCTTGCGCACCATAGGCGATCTGATCTAAGAGCACGTCAACCGCTTCATCCCGTCGCGACGCCGCCAATCCTACGAAGGCGCCCGACCGGGCAATTCCTTTGTAGCCAACCTCTCGACTTCCTTCGATCAAGGCATCCCAATCGGCTTTCCGGCGCTGGGCGCCCATCGCCTTGTAGGCCGCGCGTCGCGCTTCGTACGGCAACTCATCCTGGAGACGCCGGCCGATCGCTTCCTGTACCCGTTGGTCTCTGTACTCGCCGGCCGCATCGAAGACGGTGACTATCACCTTTGGATCTTTCTCCGATTCAATGATCTTTACCATGCCTTCGATAGCTGCCTCCGTGTTGGCCTTTGCTAACGCCTTCGCGAATTCATCACGAACGCCCCAGAACGGCTCATCAGCGTAGGCATCGATGATTGCCTCGATATTCGCCCGTTTCGTAGTCTTTGCCAGTTCGTTTGCCGCCTGTATCCGGCCGATCACATCCTTCGCATCCGTCAACTGTCGTCGCAGCATAGGATCGCCCGGGTTAAAGTCCAGCTTATGATGCGCCTTATGCTTTGGATCAAAGCGCACCTGTTCCGGTTCGCTCGGCATGTCCATCACGACGACATGCCTGGCCTCTTCCAGTTTGATCTGAACAAGGTGCTCTTGCCCATCTATCGTCCAGCCAAGTTCAGTGGATAGAGCGAAAGCCGGTATCCCCTTCTCCTGGTCAACCTGTTTTTGCTCAATCTTAAACGTGCCTTGTTTCTGCTTAGAATCGTACTCAAAAGTGACCTCAATATCCGGATAGCCCGGGGAATGAAACCATTGGTCAAAGAACTTTCCGAGCGAGCGCCCAGAATGCTCTTCCATGATATGACGAAAATCATCTGTTTCGACGACTTTCCCATTGTATCGTTTTAGATAATCCTGTACGGCCTTCCAGAATACCTCATCGCCCAGCTCGTTACGCAGAGTTCGAAGCCGGCAGGCCCCGCCGGGATAAAGGTGACCGTCGTACATTTGCCAGGAGCTCTTAAAATGCCGGGTGACGATAGGCCGCTTATAACGCTCGTCTGCTTCACGGAAATAGCGCACGGAATCATCGTAGTAGATATAAAGTGCTTCGTCAGGCCCCAAGTTATCTTCGCAATAACATTGCTCCATGTAAGTAGCCCAAGACTCCTTGAGCCAGGCGTGGGCGAAATCTCGAATGACGACAGCGTCACCGAAGTAGCTGTGAGCCATCTCGTGAACGTTAACCTGGTCAATCCAGAAGCCGATTTCTTCAGCCAAGGTCTTATCCATCATGGCCCAATCCCCCCAACTCACCAGCGAGATGTTCTCCATGGCGCCGCCGAGTTTGGGCAATGAGATTTGGTAATACTTCGGATAAGGAAATGCCATGTCCAGTTTCTTGGTCATCCAGGCCATCATTTTTCGTGTGCTGCCGAAAGCGTACATAAGCTCATCGGTGCTATACTCGGGGCCTGAAAAATAGGCTAACGGTATCTCCTTCTCCCCATCGTTGAAGAAGCCATCATCCGCCCTGATGAAGTCACCAAGGGCAAAACATGTTAAATAGCTGGGACAGAGCTGTTCCAATCTCCAATGAGCGGTCTTTGTGCCATCGCCGTGAGCGTTCTCTTCCACCAGAACGCCATTCGCCAGAATGGTGAATCGCTCCTCAGCCCGCAGGTGGAATTCGACGGTTGTTCGAACAGTGGGTAGATCGACACAGGGAAGCCAGTGGCGAGCTCGTTCGGTTTCATGATCTGTTGCCGCATACCATGTCCGGTCTGGATACTCTTCATCAGGTATTGAGAAATAGAGTCCATCGACCGGCTTAACGACCCGGTAAGACACTTCTACTCGACGCTCTTCGCCGGCCTTGAAAGGCTCTTTCCACCGCACGCTCAATTTACGCCCATCATATCGCCATGATAATTCATTGCCATCCGGGTCACTGGCGGCAAGGTCTACGAAATCGACAGCGTCAAGGACGATCTCAAACGGTCCGTTTCTGCGCGCCCTAACTGTGATCGTAACGGAACCGCTGGCGGTTTCCTTGGCCACATCGATATGGAGGTCGATATTTCGGTGGACAGGTTCCAGCTCAATATCGGGTGGAAACTGCTTAGGGACATTTGGATCTATTAAATCAGTACCACGATAGTTTCTAGTACTATATTGTCTGAAGCGATCGGAAACCGGCATCTTTTTTACCTCGCTGATTGCAAACTGTGTCAAAAGATACCGGAATGGCATCGAAGTTACAAGCTAGGGGTTATATAGAGTGACAAGACCAGTCAAGGTTTTTGGGTTTGAGGTTGTTCCTTTGAAGGGACCTGTATGTTTTGACCCTATACTGGGCTCTTCATTAAAGTAAATACCGCTATCGCTAACCAAACAGACTGATGGTGGCGATGAGAGGGACAGAATAAGGTTCAGAGTCAGTGATGTCTCGATCCGAGACTAACTTTCGTAGGAGTAACAAGCTATGCCTGTTGAGGCGTATGAAAGCGGACAAAATATCGAAGAGAAGCGACTATATGAATCGGAATCAGCCGGTTTTGATGTCATGGGGTTGGATCTCTCGAATGAAAGACTAACCGGCTTGGAGATGCAGGGCGCCGACTTGAGCCATGCGAATCTTTCTAAGGCATTGATCGCCGGCTCAAACCTGGCGGGGGCAAATCTCTCCCATGCGCGGCTCATCGGTACATCATTGGCCGGTGTAAATTTGGACGGGGCCAATTTCTCCAGCGCAGATATAAGCGACAGCAAGTGGATCTCCGTGAAGATAAAGGGGGCCGATTTCGGCGGCACAGTGACCGAGGGGGTGAGATCGGTTCTCGTTGATTGGTCCTCATCCAGCGTGCCTCCCGTCAACAAGCCGGGGCCTATGGTGACGCCTTTCATCTTTATGCCCTTGATAGTCATTGGCGGCGCCTTCCTCTCCTTATTTCTCAGGTGGAAGTACCGAAAACGTCGCTAACCAACTGCTCGATCTTGGCGACTTACCATAGATAAGCAATTCTCAACACCTCGCAATCACCGCCTCACTGGAAACACCGGTCAATTAGATCCGGGTTTCGCGTCTCTGTGCGTTATAATTGGGAGCTGAAAGGGAATCTAAAATTCCCTTTGTCAAGTGTCTTGTTCGAGACGATTTGCGACTTGGTTCGCCTTTCGTCATCTCGAGTGCTTAATTGATCCAATTGATATCGGAGGGATATGCATGAGATACAGACGCTTCGGCCGCATGGAATGGGAGGTGAGTGAGATCGGCTATGGCATGTGGGGTATGGGGGGCTGGACTGGGTCCGACGATGAACAATCTTTGCACTCGCTGCAACGCGCCGTAGATCTCGGCTGCAACTTCTTTGACACCGCCTGGGGTTACGGTGATGGACATAGCGAGGAGCTACTCGGACAGTTGATACGGGCGAATCCCACCCGAAAACTATATGCGGCCACAAAGATGCCGCCGAAGAATTCTATGTGGCCTAGCCGCCGCGAATTCTCCTTAGAGGACTGTTTTCCTCCAGATCACATCGAAAGATATGTCCACAAGAGTCTGGAGAATGCTGGGCTGGAGAGTTTCGACCTGATGCAGTTCCACACCTGGGAAGATAGTTGGCTGGCTGATCCTCGCTGGGCCCACAAATTGGATGACTTGCGACATCAAGGCCTCTTTCAGGCCATCGGGATAAGTATCAATCGCTGGGAGCCATGGAACGGTGTCGCGGCCGCGCGCAGCGGTCTGATAGACGCGGTTCAGGTGATCTACAATATCTTTGATCAAAATCCTGAGGATGAGTTGTTCCCTGCATGCGAGGAGATGGACGTCGCCGTTATCGCCAGGGTGCCCTTTGACGAGGGAACATTAACCGGAAACCTGACGAAGGCGTCTTCATGGCCTGACGACGATTGGAGAAGCAGCTATTTTGTACCGGAGAATCTAGAATCCAGCGTAGACCACGCCGAGGCCTTGAAACCGCTGATTCCTTCGGGGAAGACCATGCCCGAAATGGCTTTGCGTTTCATCCTCAACAATGATGCCGTCAGTACCATCATTCCCGGCATGCGAAAATTGCGACATGTAGAGATGAATATTGAGGCCAGTGACGCTGGAGCGTTGTCGCCAGAGCTATACGAGAAACTAAAGGTTCATCGCTGGGACCGGCAGCCGACCGAATGGTCCCAGTAATTGCCGCCTTTCGATCCTGGCAATGGTGTAGAAAAGAGGCATGCGGGCCCTAAGACGGCCCCTCTTTCGGGCCCATTCACTCTATTGGGCATCACGTTGGGCCCCGGTTTAAACACCAACGATCCCCGACGAGAAAAACGGGTGCGAGATGTGAATCTCGCACCCGTTTCAACTCAATCAGAGTTCCGCAAGTCAGCTCGGTTCTATAACTTTGGCCCAGCTTCCCTTACCTCGGGTGGGCACTCTGGTGCAAATTTCTTGAAGTTGTCGATAAAGCGCGCCGCAAGCTGCCGGTACTTGTCATTGTAATCATCTTTTCTAGGCCAGGCCTCGGCCGGGTACAGGACGCTATCTGGTACTTCGGGACAGGATTTGGGCACGTCGAATCCGAAGACCGGATCTTGATAGTACGCTACATCGGCGAGCTTCCCGCTTAGTGCGGCGTTCAGCAGCGCCCTTGTATGCTTGATGCTTATGCGTTTTCCTATGCCATAAGCGCCCCCAACCCAGCCAGTGTTCAATAACCAGCAGGTGACACCATAACGCTCAATTTTACGCCGGAGTAGATCGGCATAAAACATCGGATAGTGAACCATGAACGGCGCTCCAAAACAAGCGCTGAATGTGATCTCAGGCTCTTCACCTAAGCCCACCTCTGTACCGCCAACCTTGGATGTATAACCCGAAACGAAATGGTAAACGGCTTGATTCGGTGTCAGCCGGGCAATAGGTGGCAGAACCCCTTGGGCATCGCATGTCAGCAGGATGATGTTGCTTGGATGACCACCTCGTTTCTCAGGAATGGCATTGTTGATGTATTCCAGCGGGTACGATGCCCGCGTGTTCTCGGTAATTGCGTCGTCGTCCAGGTCAATCAACCGGGTCACCGGATCATAGATGACGTTTTCCAGAATCGTTCCGAAACTCCGCGTACAAGCGTATATTTCTGGTTCGGCCGTCGGCGATAGCTGGATGACTTTCGCGTAACATCCGCCTTCGAAATTGAACACGCCGTTATCACTCCACCCGTGTTCATCATCGCCAATTAGTCCGCGAGAAGGATCGGCCGAAAGCGTGGTCTTCCCTGTTCCCGACAGACCGAAGAACAGACCCACATCCCCATCGTCACCCTGGTTGGCGGAGCAGTGCATGGTCATCACCCCTTCCATCGGAAGCAGGTAATTCATCACTGTGAAGATCGATTTCTTGATCTCGCCCGCGTATTCCGAATTGCCGATGAGAGCCATCTTGTGCTCGAAGTTTAACGTAATGAAGGTCTGAGAACGCGTCCCGTCTATGGACTCGAAAGCCTTAAAAGAAGGAACGCAAAAAACGGTGAATTCAGGTACGTGTTGCCGGTATTCCTCTCGACTCTTTGGAAGGATAAACATGTTACGGGCGAACAGGCTGTGCCAGGCGAATTCGGTTACGATTCGAACCGGCAACCTGTACTCAGGATCTGCCCCTGCGTAACAATCCTGCACGAATAGATCCCGGCCTTGCACAAAACCCTGCATTCTACTTAAGGTCTCGTCGAAATTAGCCGGGCTGATCGGCCGGTTGTATTCGCCCCACCAGATGTGATCTTCACTGCTGGGCTCTCTAACAACGAACTTGTCTTGTGCTGCTCGAGCGGTATGTTTTCCGGATTCCACGACTACTGGACCCCGGTGGGAAATGCGACCCTCACGGCGGAAGACGATCTCCTCATACAGAGACTCTGAGGGGAGGTTCCAATAAACTTTGCGCAGGTTGGTTAATCCCTGGTTTGCCAAACCATAGTCGCTTTTTAGCGCTTGCGCCTGATCTTCCGCAGGCGTCTTGATGTTCAGAAGGTTGTTGCTCATAGCCAATCCCTAATCAGTTTGCGATCGCCAATGTAGATCTCGTTCGGAGCATTTGGATCGAGCGCCCACTTCAATCGCTCGACGCCTTCTTTGATTTCCTTCACCGAACCACAGTAACTGAGCCGCAGGTAGCCCTCCATGCCAAAAGCCATTCCCGGCACGGTAACTACCAGAGCTTTATCCAGCAGGAACTTCGCCAACTCCAACGAATTGGCGTTATATGCTCGGAAATCGGGCAGACAATAGAATGTTCCGTTGGGCTTTTGTACAGTCACGTCGGTGAATGTCTGCAACTCCTGCAGCATCACATCCCGGTTGTTTTGAATCGTCAGTCGGAGGTTGTCTACCACACTCTGCATGCCGGTCAAGGCTCCTTCGGCCGCAGCTTGGGAAACAACCGATGGGCACGACGTCACCTGGCTCTGGATGATCGTCATCACCTCCACCAATCGCCTGCTGGCGATGGCCCATCCGATTCGGAAACCGGTCAGACCATACAACTTTGAAATACCATTGACGACAATTACGCGGCTATTTTCAATATCTCTATCCGTGAATTCATAGGCCGGCTTCGGTTGCTGACCGTCGAATGTCAATCGGTGATAAATGTCATCAAAGATCAGATAGATTCCTTTTCGCTCGCAGAAGTCGACGATGTCGGCGATGAACGAATCCGGGTATATCATGCCCGAAGGATTATTCGGGCTATTGATGATGATAACCTTGGTGTAGGAGCTGACTGACTCCTCAATCTCCTCCATCCGCGGTTGAAACGTGCCGTCTTCAGGCGTCACAATGACGGGAATACCATACACCATCCTGATCATATCCGGATAGCTTACCCAATATGGAGCCAGAATGATTACCTCGTCCTGGGGATCAACCAGGGAAAACAGAAGATTATATATGGACTGCTTGGCTCCTGTAGAGACGATTACATTATCTGGTGAGACAAGGCGTCCGTAGTATTCCTCGGTATATCGTATGATGGCCTTCTTTAAAGATGGCAGGCCATCTGTTGGCGCGTACTTGATATCGCCGGCTCTCAATTTCGCCGCAGAACCCAAGACAGCCGTTATGGGAGCCTTGTTCTTTGGTTCGCCGCCGCCCAAATGGATTACCGGATCTCCCTTCACCCGGAGGAGACGGGCTTTTTCATTCAGTGCCAGCGTGGGCGACTCATTGATTGAGCTGGCTAACTTGCTAATGCTCATGTAGTCGTTAACCTCCTGGTATTTGACCAAACATCATCGACCATGTTACCAGGGTGCATATAGCAACTACAGTGCCGATTGACATCTGCGTGGAATGACATTCGTCACCTCTGACGAGCGAAAGGTGCACCTCGAACGGGCAAGGTGGGTCGCCGTTATCAGGATCAACTCTCTTTGGGATGAGATCTTCTAGATTGTGGGTTGTAGACGGGAGCGAATTGAACTGACGAAATAAGCACAACTCTCGTAGGGAGAATTGAACTTAAGACGTCGGATCATTAGTGCGAAATCTGTGGCGCGGCATCATGCTCAATAAAGGTAGCGCGACTAGGGCCACAAGTATCACCATAGACGTGCCATCAGCAGTCAGGAATTCGATCCCTTCCTCCGCCACTTCAGGAAGCCGTAGAATCCCGGCTTCGTAAAATTCGTGTAGGCTGCCGGCCGCGAGTCGTATGGCCAGAATGAGAAGCACAAATCCGGTCACGGCAAAGAAATAGCGCAGATTAATGCGTAAACTGCCTCTCATGAACAATAGACCAAAAATCAGGGCTAGTACGAGTCCAGCGATCCCTCCGACAAGCGAAACCTGGTCCGTCGCACTGGTTAGCGAAAGAGCAACGAGGAACAATACCGTTTCGATACCTTCACGAAAAACCATAAAGAATACAAAAGCGAACAACCCCCAACCCTGCCAGCGCGTCTCTGGAGCCGTTATGGATTCTAGCCGGCCTTCAACTTGTTGCTTCATGCCTTTCGAACCACGCCACATCCAGATCACGAGACTCACTACAAGAACAGCGGCAATGGCGTAAAGAACCCCCTCCACAAACGCATCTTCTGGGTCAATACCTATCCGGCTGAACCCATATGCGCCTATCAGACTAGCAAGGATAGCAACCCCCAACCCGGCAAATACCCAACGATTCAGGCTTTGACGGCCTGTCTGGCTCAGGTACGCCAGGACCAATACGATGATTAAGGCAGCTTCAACCCCTTCCCTCAAAGTAATGACGAAAGCTTCCATGCTATCCTCCTGCGGGTCACGCTTTTATTCGTAACGACAATCTTGTTTTCAACCAGTTATGGTGCGGCATATTTTTTCCAAGTAATATGTTATGGTATACCATAACATATTCCATTTTGCCGTCGATTTCAACTGATCTAAGTCACATGGATTGGTGACGAATGTCATACTTCGAGCTTGAATGGCGGCCTTGTCTCTTTGCTCTCCGGGGCTAGATCAAACCGACAAATGGCTCGTAAAATTGGGGTGGCGCGTAAGAAATGGAACCGAAAATCCAGCAACGCTTCGCTAGTTCAAGCGCCCCGGTCCTCTACTGAGATGGTCTCAAACGATTTTTCCCCCCGCGTAAACGGCCATGAATACCGGTTTATCGTCTATATTGAAGGTGATATTGAGGCTGCCTCTCCAAACGTGCCCAAATAATCTACAGACCGAGACAGCCCCTCTAGGCCTGGGACGACATCATTGGGGCAGTGCATAACAATTGCCAGTCCCCAGTTGAACCGAGTGATCGGCATTGGCCACGAGGGCGCACATTTGATTTGCACCCGCGGGCCGGTCATTGTCCGAATAACCTGTAAATGGCGCCGGTCCTGCGTAGATTAACCAGGGACCTGATCCTGGCAGGCCTGCGTATACAGGAAGTACGGTATCGAAAAAGAAATGGATATGCTCGCCATTTGGCAGGGTAGGAGTGTAGCCGTATGGATAATAGTCGACGGCATAAACCCCGTTGGCGACGGTGATGCCGATGATTTGAACCGCTGGACCAGAGGGTGTCGTCGGTATTGGAGGTGTTGTCGCTGTCGGGGGTGTGGTTGGGGAGGGTTGAACCGTAGCCTCGACCATCGGCTCTTCAGTAGGTTCCAAGATTGGTTCAACGGTGCTCGTAGCCGTTGGAGGAGGAACTGTCTTCGTTGCCACCTCCATCGTAGCCGTCGCCTCGGGCTCATCCACGATGCTACTCTCAGTGGCAATCTCGGCCGGATTATCCTCTATATTAGCCACAAGCGTCCCATCTCCGGTATTCTGCCCATTGTCATCACCCGATAATATGCCCGAGCCGAAGATAATGGCCGCTCCACCAATACATAGGATCAGTAGCAAGGCGATCGCTATCCCTGCGATGACGGCGACATTCCTCCTGGAGGGTTCGTCTTTTGGTGGGGTGGGTGCAGGCGGCGCAGAAGGTACCTGAGCCTGCGGCGGTGGCGGTAATGGCGGGCTGGCTACAGGCGACGCAGGATCGGTAACCTGGACAGGTATTACCGCCTCACCTCCCAGCATTGTTGTAGAGGCCACAGCCGCAGCGGCAACTGCTGGTGCGATCGCACCGGCGCTGTCCGGGTCCAGGGAGCGCAGAGCCTTTGCGAGTTCCCCTGCCGATTGAAAGCGGCTTGCTCTATCCTTAGCTAGCGTCTTGCCGATCACTTGAACTAGGGCGGCAGGCACGTCCGGCCGAACCTCTCGTAGATCCGGCACTGGGTCGTTCACATGCATCATCATGAGAGTTAATGCCGAGTCGGCCTGGAATGGCGGGCGACCTGCCGCCATCTCATACATCATCACCCCTAATGAATATATGTCCGTTCGTTCGTCAACTCGCTCACCCCGAATTTGTTCGGGCGACATATAGCGCGCGGTACCCATAACCGCACCAGTGGCTGTATGGGAATCACCGCCAGCGATCTTTACAAGGCCGAAATCCATCAGGATGGCCTGGTTATGAACATTTAGCATCACGTTGGCCGGCTTAACATCGCGATGGATCACACCTCGCTCGTGCGCATAAGCGAGAGCCTCGGCGATATTCAGCGAGAGCTTGAGGCTTTGGTCCAAGGGCATCTGCCGCCCGCTCTTTACTGTTCGTGTCTGGTTATTTTGTAGCGTTTCTCCGGGGATGAATTCGAAAACAATATAATAAGTGTCTTCGTCGTGGCTGAAGTCAAAGACTTGTATGATGTTCGGGTGTCGCAAGCTGGCCACGGCCGCGGCCTCTTCCTCAAACCGGCGAACAAACTCGGGATCGCTGGACAAGTGAGAGTGAATCAGCTTGACGGCCACAACTCGTCGTAGGTTGGGGTCGGTCGCTTTATAAACGGCCGACATGCCCCCCTGACCCAGCAACTCCTGAATTTCGTACCGCCCTCCGATTGTCTTACCTATCCAGCTCGATTGACTCACAGATGACCTCCACGCTGATAGAAACAGCGCAATAGACTTACCTTGTGCATTTCTTGTTTAAAGACTTTGAATGGGACCGTGTTTATAGCAAGGGTATCTTCACTATGGGATTATAGACGAAAGGTGCGATTTTCCCAGAAAAACCGGGTTGGTTAGAACTCTAGCGTAGAGTAGATGAACGGAGGATGAACGATCAAAGAGCTGAACCGACCTCACGTACCATTTAATCCTCGCACCAAAGAGGCAGATTCGCTTGATCTTTTGACCCACAACGAAATAGTCGCATGTGCGCATAATATCGCCCACTGACCTATGACCATGCCGCCGCAGATGGGGTGTGGCATCCAGATCATTGGCGGTTCCATCGCCGCAACAAGCGTTGACCAAGATAGAACACCATTAGCAATGGAACCATCAGCGCCGCGTTTGCAGCAAATCCGATATGTCTTTGGCTAATCAATGTTGACGCCAGACGATCGCTTTGGGCATCGTCGACGACGAGATAGGTCCAGGTCGAGGACGGACCACGGAGTCCCATCCTATCAAGGTCTATAGATTCGGCGATAATTTCGAGTGATTTGAACTTTTCAACCACTCGTTCATCTATGAGATTCAGGGTTTGTTCAAACGATGTGGTCGCCTGCTTTTGAAACTCGATGAGAGGATCCAACCCGCCTACACTTGCCAGGTGGATGCCATCTTGAAGATTCGTTACCCGTTCAAGGTGTTCTGACCAGCATTCGTCGATGGATAGGAGCATTAATCTCCGTTCGACATCCTGGAGAGCTCGATCACCTAGAACAAAGTACGCTTGCTCCCGAGCAGTTACGGCGCGTCTTTCCAGCACCTCCACAGGGACTTCTCTCGAGAGCACTTGGCGGCGTATCTTGCTCATGATGCGGCGCTGATACTCGACGACACGCGAGTAACGCCATAAAGTCTGCCGGATATCAAAGTTCTGCCCTTCTATGATGCGCTGTGCTCGAGCAATCGCCCGTCGTATTATCGGATTATTCATCGACTCCATGTCTGGTCCGGAACGCCACCTCTTCCGGAGCAAATCGGCGATGCCATTTCTCGCTAGTAGGTCGTCTTCCAGACTGATGAAAAAGCGAGAGGATCCGGGATCACCTTGCCGGCCGGCGCGACCGCGGAGCTGGTAGTCGATTCGGAGGCTTTCATGCCGGTTCGTGCCGATGACGTACAAGCCTCCCAGCGACTTGATCTGGTCATACCGCATACCTGAATGACCGCCTAACCTGATATCGGTTCCCCGTCCGGCCATATTCGTTGAGATTGTGACCGCCCTGACGTCACCCGCTTCAGCAATGACACGCGCTTCCTCATCATCTCGCGTCGCGTTGAGGATATTACATTTGATTCCTACCCTCTCTAGATCTGAGGCCAGAATCTCCGACTCCTCGACACTAATTGTGCCGGCGAGCACAGGCCGTCCTGCACGATGCGATGTCTCAATCTCCGCGATGAGAGCGCGCTGTTTGCCATCTCGATCTGCAAAAATCAGGTCAGGGTGATCTATCCGGACACAAGGCCGGTTGGGTGGAACGACCAGAATTTCAAGTTCATAGAATTTGAACAACTCATCGGCGGCAGATTCGGCCTTGGCGATCATACCACATAATATGGGATATT
Source organism: Promineifilaceae bacterium (SeqCode) (assembly GCA_049650305.1). Lineage (GTDB taxonomy): Bacteria > Chloroflexota > Anaerolineae > Promineifilales > Promineifilaceae > UBA11865. The sequence goes on along the minus strand of JBARZW010000288.1, from coordinate 21,956 downwards.
GGCGGAGGAAATGTTGTACGGTTATTGATCCCAGAACACGGGCATCCTCAGAAAGCTGCAGACCCTCCTTGACCTCAATAGCTGTTTGCAAACCGAAAGGCCAATGCCGGTCTTCCATGACACGACCTGTGAAGACGTCGACGATCTCCACACGGCCTTGACGGACGATGTAGTCTACATCTCGTTTCATGAGTACTCGGGCCTGAAGAGCCAGATTTAGCTCCGTCAGCATCTGTAGATTGGAATCTGAATTCAGATCCTCATACTCGAGAAGCTGTTCCGCCAGGTTAGCGCCATCCTCGGTCAGATAGACGTTCCGGCGACCTTCGTCAACAGCATAGTGAATGCCGGACGTTAACTGCTTGACGACGTCTCTCATCAGAACTTGTCTGCCGACTTGAGATTCCGTCCCTCCTGCGATGACCAGAGGTATTCGAGCTTCGTCGATGAGAATTGAATCTGCTTCGTCGATAACAGCCAATTGGAGGGGACGGTGAACCAATTCACCAACTTCGTATGGGAGCTCATCGCGCAGGAAATCAAAGCCAGCTTCTTTGGCTGAGAGGTAAGTTACATCTGCATCGTAGGCTCTCCTTCGCTCGACGCGGCCCATGCCTTGCCCAATGAAACCGACGGTAAACCCAAGGAACTGATAGATGGGTCCCATCCATTCGGGATCCCTGCGAGCCAGGTAGTCGTTGAAGGTTAGTACATGCGCGCCTTTTCCTTGGAGCGCATTTAGACATACCGGGCTGACCGCCGCCAGGGTTTTTCCCTCGCCAGTCTGCATCTCCACAACTTTGCCTTCGAACAGTCCGATAGCGGCGATGATTTGTACGTCATAGGGACGCAGGCCAATGGTACGGGCAGACACTTCCCGAACAAGAGCAAATGCTTCGGCCATCAACTGTTCCAGGGGGACACCCCCACGAGCCTGTGCTTTCAGATGATGAACCCGATCCTGCAGTTGCGAATCGCCATAATGATGGAACTGTGGCGCGAAGGAGTTAACCGCCTCGAGTCTGGCCTCGTACGGGCTGAGATCATCAACGGCCAGAGTACCTGAAAGGCGTCTGGCGATTTTATTCAACCTATCGCCTATTCTCATCGTTCGCTTCGTAGCTCATTCGTGGAGACTTTCAGTCCAAACCCTGGACCAGACCTCGGGCGGTGTATCTTGCGAGATCACGCATATTCGCCACATTGGTCGAGCTCGGGAAATTCCAGGTAAAATCTATGATATCATAGTCAATTCGTCGATATCCACTGAACCTGAGAAACTGGGTACCTTCTATTATTCGATAATCATCGTTTCATCCAACGTTCGATCGACTTGTCCAATCAACATTGAAAGACTATTTACAGATCAGGCGTTCGCAATACCATATACTTCTGCTCGTTCCAGCGCCGCTGCTGGCGATCACCGCGCTATATTGATTGTCGAGAGCATATACATATCGAGGCGGGATCCAGGTTGAAATAGTGGTCGTTCTAGGATTGTTAACATCAAGCCTGAGGCAGAATACTGCCTTAGGCGCAGGAGTGCCTTAGGCGCAGGAGTGCCTTAGGCGCAGGAGTGCCCTGGGCACGGGAGTGCCCTTAGGAGAATTGTCGAATATGATTGAAAATAGTAATCGGTTTACTAGTGATGGATTGGAAGTCGCCACGTTGGGGGGTGGGTGCTTCTGGTGTTTGGACGCGGCATTTCTTGAGGTTAACGGTATTAAGAGCGTTGTCTCCGGATACTCCGGTGGTGAGAGTGGCGAACCGTCATACGAGGAGGTATGCAGCGGAAGAACTGGGCACGCCGAGGTAGTCCAGCTGGCCTTCGATCCCGAGGCGATTCCATATCGAGACGTCTTGTCTCTCTTCTTCGCGATTCATGATCCCACGACCCTAAACCGGCAAGGAGCGGACGTGGGCACGCAGTATCGTTCGGTGATTTTTTACCGCGATGATGTGCAGAAGTCTGTTGCCGAGCAGGTGATATCCGAGTTGAGCTCGGCCGGTATCTGGCAAAACCCTGTCGTCACGGAGGTAGTGACTTTCGATGCGTTCTTTCCTGCTGAGGATTACCATCAAGGCTACTACGGTATGAATGGCCAGCAACCCTATTGCCAGGTGGTAATTTCACCGAAGCTGGCCAAATTCAGGAAGAAGTACGCATCCAGGTTGAAAAAGAAGTAACAACTCGACTGCTACCAGAATAGACGGCGGGACTATTCGAGGATAGCTGGCCTGAATCAGCGAATCCGTAACCACCGATTATAGCTACCATCGATCCATATCAGTTCATTCTCAGGTCCGCTGAGATAGCATGTCGATCCGAATTGGGTGGATGTGAAGTCGCCGCATTGGAACGAAGCCTGGTAACCGAATTCAGGGGCGGTGGCCCAGCCTAGAACCTCCCGAAGAGGTGGGCTTTCAGCGACGTCACCGCGCCAGACATACCCAAAACCACTTTCTGGAGCGTAGAACCCATCAGGCGGAGTGTAGCTATTTGAAGTATCGTCGACTACTGTTAAGGGGTCGTTGATCTGGTTAAAAAGTTTGTGTTGATTTATCGGCGTCTGATCAAGGGGCTGGGGACTAAAAACATAATAGCGGCCAAGAGCTTCAAGCCAGATCATAGTTCCGTGTTCGAAATGTTGTACAGCCGCCCAACTGCCTATCGCCTGTTGTGGGCAGATCGGACCCGCAGGTTGTTCAGAGTCATAGAACCAGGCGCTTTCGCAATAAAGGTTGACATAGACGTATTGTTGTTGGCTTTCCGTTCCTTCGTTTCCTTCTACATGCAATCGAAAGCCTGGCGCGTAGCTTGGCTGCAGATCTGCCGGCATCTCGAACTGTAATGAACCTCTCAAGGGAACGGATTGGCAGTCGTCGGAAGTAAAATACGTGTACCGGGCTGTGGGACATATCTCAGCCGATACGCCGGAAGCACGCCAATGTAGAGACACCGTCTCTCCCGCATATAGTGTCGACGGTGAAACCTCAAAAAGCTCGATGTCTGCACGCTTCCGATAGGTTGAACAGTCGCCTTCGACGGCTCCCCGTATATCTTGAACCCAGCCGATGGTCGCTTCGTCAAGTAGAATCTGATAGAACTGACCGCTAATACCGGCATCCTCAATGCGCCATTCCCCTCCCGCGCCGACCACAGGGTAGCGCTCGCCCGTCAAACTCGAAACGTGTCCTATGACGGCGCTATTAATGTCGGCCGCATCGCGTACCGGCACATCGCCCCCAATACCGTAGGGAGCGAAGAGGCAACCGGGAAAGCTCTGGAATCGTATCTGTACGACTTGTACATCACCTAGATCCTGTCCTTCAAGATCCACGAGGAGCGTGGCGACGATGGTTCCGGAGGTCCAAGATGGCACCTCCCACTGGACATCAACATCCCCCGAAACGTCAATCAGGACGGCGATTGATTCAGCCGGCATCTCTTCTGGATGATAGGCGATTTCCAGTTGGTTGTTCGCCGGCAAATCCGCAGATGCTGTCCACCGCACTACAACAGTTTGTCCCGCTTCGAGCAGGTATCCGTCATCCGTGTCATACCCAATCGGGGGCGTCAAGAACAGAGTCGATGATATTGGTGGGACGGCTGTAACGGTGGGGAGCTGAGCAATTGGGAGACTTGGAACACGCAACATCAGACCTGCGTGAATTGATCCGGGATCTTCCAGGCAATTCTCCTGCAATAGCTGCTCGACGCTGCTACCGGTACTGGAGGCGATTGATTGCAGACTGTCACCGGCGACAACTGAATAAAGAGGCCAATCGGAGTATGCAGCCGTGCAGCCGTCAGAAACCGGCGTCGATGTCCCCAGGTCTGCAATTGAGCGTGTCTCTTCCAGCACCAGATCGTCTGTTTTACCGATCTCGACCGTCCCTGAAGATGCACCCATCTGTGGTGCGGTGGCTATAGCCTTACCATTGTCGACGTTTTCCTCTTGATTATCAGACCGCGATTCCCGGCAGGCGACCGTAAGCATAAGAAGTACCATGGCAACTGACGAGAATCTGTAAAGCAGGGGCATCAAAGAAGTCCTCCATAATGGTCAAATATCCAGCTTGATACCTGACTTGTATTGCAGACTTCCGATCCCACCACAGCGTTACCGAAGGGGAACAATGCCGTGACAGCCTGCTTCAGAATGTCTACCCCGCCTCGCATCATACCGTTGCCTCCCCTACCTCTTCTTAATCACGAAGCGCTTCATATAGAGCATCGCCGGATAATCCATCCGCGATCGCTTCGGCCAAAGTGAAGGCTGAAAACTGTATGACGAGGTTCTCATCTCCGGCCTGAAACGTGATCCGGATGATGCCGGGTTGTGAACCCGGCGTCTCAATTGGCGGAAACTCATGCAGAACAGAGATGAGTGCTGCCAGTTGCTCGCCAAGATTATCAAGATCTGAGAGGTCTTCCACCAGCAGGGTTACATGAAAATCTGTCTCCATAATAGAGAAGTTACAGGCCTCGCTGTGTCTTGTAGCCGCATCATACTCGACCCAATCTTCCCCATAAGCGAAGGCTATTGCCAGCGCTCCTTCAACATTCGACTCATCCAATGCTTCTTGCACGATGTTGCTCAGCTCATCAAGCTCATGGGAGGCCCAAACCATATAGAAAGGTGACGCGCACGGACGATCGCCCGCTATAGACGTCGGATCAACCGGATCGGTTTCTCGACTATCGATCCACGTACAGGTACTGCCAACTTCTGAGACGCCGTCTGGATCTGGGATGGTCACAAAATCAGGTGGAGAAATAAAAACGCGGCCATCAGGCGCCGATGTAAAACAGCTGCCCTGTCCGTCTGGCGTGCGTTCACATTGTTGTATCATGAGGTAATTTGCCGGCGCCGATATCGGCCAGCCTAATCTTGGTCGCAAGTCCTCAGTACCCGCAAACGCACCCAACCAGAGGACAGCCATGCCACTGTCCGGGGCGAAGCGGTTTGGGGGAGGTTGGAGTGGGTCAAAGTCAAGGTCCAATTCCTGCCGAGTGAAATATGCGCGACAAGGATTCCCAGGCTCATCAAAGAACACGGTCGACATGGTGCCTTGGGTGATCGACAGCCCGCTTTCATATACTTGGGCTACGGCTTCAGATTCGTTCACGGAACTAAATGGGCACCTACTGGATAGATTGTCCTCGAACCATTTGTAGTGACATTTCACGGGAATGCGCACTGTCTTGTTGATCGTCAAAAACTCATCTCGAACAGTGAGAATGAAATCAACCCAGTGGTCGGCGACGGGATCCTCGGTCCTCAAGGTGATTGTCCGCTGCCCACTTGCTAAAACATCGAAACAGTCACTGTTGGTCCATCCACCATAGGAAACACAGATATCGGCCGAACCACCGACCGTCTCCCCGGTGAGCGTGACCCTATCTCCCGGCCCCGGCCGTTCCCGATCAGAAATGGCTGTGAAGTCGACGATTTGTCCCGCGTTCTGGATCACAAATGGCGTCGGAGTCGGCGTGCTTTCACCCAGTTCAAATTCAGCTTGGCCAATTTGGGGAGGTGGCACCAAGACCTCCTCGGCTTCCTGTTCCATGAGCGATAGCGGGTCCCAAACCATGTAATCCAGGCGAACGATCCGGCCTTCGTCGTTCAGGTGCACGGCAATGAAGGGAACAGATTCCGCACCGCTCGTGGTGAAGACAAGGGTGTAAGCTCCGGGCGCGAAATATGGGTCATTTACGGGTTTATCAATCCTTTGGTAGGCAAGGTAAAGCGTTTGTACCTTGAAATCCAAAGAACGGTTTATGGCCTGCGGTAGCACCGCTACTCCCTCGCCAGGTCCCAGGACCGGGAGATATTCCACAGGTGTTCCTTCGACTTGGTCGGATTCACACTTCGGAGGACTCCCAAGGCCAAGCACTTTTGTGCAACCGGCTGTAGTCAGCTGTAAGAGTGTGAGTCTGGCGTCCGGGTCAGCTGCTAAGATGACAGCGACAGCACTGTCAACTTCTGGTATCCCAGTCGTCATATTTGGCGTCGGTCCCAGAATTGGCTCGACTATCTCGGGTGTTGATCGTGGCGGCACATAATCTAGGACTGCCGGCGTTGTCGTCGCCTCAGCTTCAGGAGACAGTCCGGGGCTTGCGGCTGGTTGGTTGTTACATGCTGCCAGGACTGCGACTGCCAGGAGAATGCCTAAGAAGGTGCGAAACTGCAGATTCAGTATCCCATTCACGGCATATCTCCGTATCCTTCGTGAGGATACTGGTCACGATCGTACTCAGACCAACCAAAGTCAATCATCCGCAGGATCCTGCCATCCAGGTGGGTCAGATAATAGAGAGATATCTTAACCGGTTCATCATATACCTCAGGTACTGCGTCTTAACCCCTTTTCTTCCCGCCATTGGGATAATGCGGATGCGGTCGTGTTGACCCTACTACTGCTTAGCGAATTGCTTATTGATCAGAGGTGTAGCGATAGCGTTAACATAGATGTCAAGACGCCCTACCCTCAATTTCTGTTCTCATCAATTATCATAACTCTGGAACGGCCACGCTTGACCTAAAGGCGCCAACTACCTGAACGCTCCTCTACGATCAATGCAATGATTGGCATTTCACTCAGAACTCATCAGCGCCAATTAACTCCAAGTCATTATAGAAACTCGATCCGCCATATTAGCGGTTGGAGGAACCAACAAGAGTCGCCAGTACTTCAACGTCTGCAGGAATGTCGGCCGACCAGGTATAGGTCATTACATCGCTTCCACTTAATTGTGTAAGGCAACATTCGCTCCCTGCTCGGCCATCCCAGCCTCTAGTCCAGATCGATCCATCCTTGCCGACGGCGACTCGTACTGAGGATACGTTATATTCTTGCCAGCTCTTCCCGTCATAGCTGGCCAGGTTGAAGGCGCCACCGACCCAAATTTGCCCATCCTCGCCAAAGGCAATGTCAAGAGGAAATATGCTGGACACCGGAGTGGCGCCTTCGCAGGTAATCTCCAACAGTGTCTCCAGCTCCTCTTCGCTAAATCGCAGCAAGCCGCAACCTGCACCGACGTAAAGCGCGCCATCTGGCCCGATTTCGAGTATATGGATCGCAGCCTGCACGACGTAATGGCTAACCTGGCCATCTTTCAGGCGATAAAGAACATTGCTCTGACTACCTGGAGGGCTTCCTCCAATATCATCGGATACATCGAAGGCGTACCACAGAGAGTCGTCTGGCGATAGAACTGACATTTTCAAACTCGGATCTGGTCTGCGAGATAGATCAACCTGTTTCAGCGGTGGGGCATGCACGGGCTCGATACTGACCGCACTGGGACTCGGTAAGGCGCCCGGAATGGCGGCCGTCAACATAGACTCAGCCGGCGGAGGTCTCGATTCAGGCTCACGACAGGAGACCGGGAGGAGTCCCAGGAGAAGGAAAACAAACAAGGTCGAGACCTGGTTATCTTTCATCAATAGGCATATTCGAGCGTTCAAATTCCTGCCTCGCAAGTTGATCATCTTCTTACGTCTTTCTCGTACGAGTTTAGTTCTTTTCCGTAACCAGCCTGTCATGAAGCAGATCCTATCCTGAAACCTGCTGTGTCAGTCTGGTAACCAATTCGGATGGCCCCCATTTATCCACCGACTATGAATTCAGCTTGCCTGCCAGCGCTTGCGACCCTGCCGCAGCACAGATTCTCCGGCAGTCAGGTCCTGCGAATCCTTAGCCCCCAATAAAGGGCGTCCCAAACGCTGAAGTCAGCAAGGTGAGGAGTTCCTCGTCACCACCTGTATACAAAATGATGTTGTTTCCTGCCTGGAAGATATGGGGGGATTCATTCCACGAGATCCCTTGCCACCCAGCATCCGCCATATCGCTTATCATCACGGCATCGGCCGTGGCCGAGGCGACGTCCGCGTACTTAAATACCTGTACGATCCCACCGTTGACGTTAAGTTCACTGCCCGAAACCGAAAAAGGCGGCCGTTCGAAAGTCGCGCTTCCAACGCCGACCAAAGCCTTTCGTTCTCGCAGGCGATCTACGACTTCACTGTACTCCATGTCCATTGTCGAATCGTCTGCGTATTCAATTTGCTGCTGCACTGGAATGCCCATCGGAACTACGAAGAACGCGACGGCAAGCAATCCGAGCAGGATGATTATCAGATAGGTCCAGCGCCTGCTTGGTGACTGGGATGTCCCGCTACCCCCATCGGGTGTCCTCGTTACTTCCGAATGCCAGGCAACGCTGACAAATAACCAACCTATAATGGCGAAGGAAAGGGCCATGACAATACCGATGAACGCTAATTGCCATCCTAGAGCGATGAGTCCCTTTGCGCCGCTCCATTGGATAACAATCGATAGGACAAAGATAGGGGATAAGAAGATTACGAGCAGTCCCCCAATCCGCTCCCAACGCCAGGCGATAACCAGACAGAGAGCGATGATCCAGAGGACGACGGTCGGCAACGTCGGATCGCTTCGAAAATCATCGTTCAGGGCGAGGAGTAGAAGAACGAATCCAACGATAAGGATAGATATTCCGCGGGCTATCCATCGGGCCAGGTTTATTTCTAAAGTCGTGTCGTAGCGTAGCAATCTCATGGCTTGTCGTTTCCTCTTGTATATGTGCTGGGCGATCAAAGCAACAGGTATTTCGGCCGCCTCAGTCAGCAAGCTCTTCATAAGGGTTGAGGGACTTTCGTTGTAGCTGTCGCTCAACTTCATAACAAATACTTCAAGCATCTCGTCGGAGAAGGTCGAGTAAAAATCCTTTGGGTATAGTTTCAACAAGATGGCAAATATCCAGATTCCCAACCTACTGATGACAGGGTCCTTCTCTTTCTGGACTTGAGAGATTCGGTTCTTCTCGGCCATGTTTCGGCTCCTTTCTACCCTACGACTAAGCGTAGCTGGGCCGCGGCGGTCAGGGCCCGAAGTCTCTCAGTTTCGGCGTTGAGGATCCGGCGACCAAGATCTGACAAGATGTAGGCTTTTCTGGCCCGCCCGGTGCTCTCTTCCTCCTCGATGCGTTCGATCCATTCCTGGTCTAACATGCGAGCCAGGGCGCCATATAATGTGCCAGTGCCAAGCGTGATCCGCTCATCGCTAAGTTCCGCAACATCCTTCATGATTGCATAACCGTGTTTCTTCCCCTGAACAAGGCTAAGCATGATTAGGAACGTCGCTTCGGTCAGCGGTAGATATTCGTTCACATCCATTTCGGGTCGCGTTTTATCATTCATCTCATCCTCCTACATGTCAGTCATCGATATGTCATTTATCTATACGTCGCATGATGATATGTCGCTTAACGACATATTAGCAGAGTTATTCGGGATTGTCAAGCGTTTATTTTAGATATTGGGAGAGTGTGGCTTGCGGATGTCGTGCAGAGGAATTGAATCGGTATCGTCGGTCGATATGCATTTAAGGGGCGAGGATTTTAGACCTATCAGGGAGTGCTGACCAGGACCTCCCGGAGGACTAGCATCCTCCGGGAGAGTCGCTGACAACTACCGGCGGCGCGTCATGGCCATGAAGGTGATGACGAAGCCGGCTATACACCAGGCGCCAAGAACCGCGAAATTGAGCGCGAGGTTTGTCTCATTGCTGTCCATCAGGGTCCCCCGGATCACATCGGCCGCATGCATCACCGGAAGAACTTGATGCACGCTTCCTAGCCAATCGGGAAGTCGTTCGACCGGGTAGTTGATGGGTGAAAATAGGAACAGGCAGAAGATGATGAAGTTCGTTATCACATTCACCAACTCCGCCTTGGGTGCGAGGTGGGCGATCGCATAACCGATCCCGGTCGCCGTCAAGACAACCATCAAGAACGCCGGTCCAATCAGCGGGTTAAACTGCAGCTCAAATTCGAAACGCCAGGCGCCATAAAAGAGAGCCATGATCAATCCGGGAAGCACTGCCAGTAGCCAGATTGTCAGGTCGGCTGCAAGAAAAGCCATCCTTGGTACAGGCAAGGAATAGATGTATTCGTAATTGCCCTGAGCCTTTGTTTGAGCAACGACCTGGGGGACCAGGATCAGTCCGAGAACAATGAGCGTCATGGTGGAACCACCGGTTGCCAGGAACATGGCCGACGCCTCATCGATCTCCGGGTACATATAACTCAAGCCAATCACCATTCCCACACCTGTAAATATGTACATGACGACGAAGAACGGGAATAGTGGCTTTGCCCTTAATGCCTGCCAGTGCAACATGAGCCGGTAACTATTAAACCACTTCAGCGAGTACGCCATGATTAACCTCCTCGACCGGAGCCGCCAACACATCGGGGCGTCCGACCATACGAATATATACGTCTTCTAATGTCGCCGGTCCTATTGAATACTCTTCAATGAGGCCGGCTTTTTTCTCGGCCTGGGCCCAGTTCAGCGATTGGGCAACGTCGGCCGCGTCCACACGTCCTATCATCCGTCGTCCGACAACTACCGAGCGAGAGAGAAAAGAGGGCTTTTCTGGCTCGCCAACAGTAGGTTCGAGTGTCACCTCCAGGCGAAAGTAACCGTTTTCATACCCCTTCAACGAGGCAGCTGTGCCTGAAGCCAGCACCTTTCCCTGGTTTATGATCGCTAAGCGATCAACCGAGCGCTCGGCCTCAAGGACGTTGTGAGTCACGAGCAGGACGGCCGACCCTTTATCAGCCAGCCGGCGCACCTCTTGCCAGAGAAGTCGCCTGCGAAGGGGATCGATATCATTGGTGGGTTCGTCCAGGATGACCAAACTTCCCGGTGCGACGGCCGCCATACAGAAGGCGGTTAGCCGTTTCAGTCCACCTGAAAGGCTCTCGCCTTTTTGGTCTGCCCACTGCTCGATCTCCAACGCCTGGATGAGTTCAGTCGCTCGTTGGTGGATGGTCTTGCTCCGACCTCCACGGATGCGGCCGACAAGTTCGATGACCTGCTGGACGGTGACACTCTCGATGGGAACCTGGGACTGGGGCTGGTAGGAACACGCTTGCCTGGCGTAGCCGGGCTTTGCGATTACATCGATTCCGTTGATTCTGATGGCCCCTGCCGTGGGAGCGGCCAGTCCGATTACCTGGCTGATCAATGTGGTCTTGCCGGCGCCGTTCGGCCCTAAGAGACCGTATACTTCACCGGCTTCCACCGAGAGCGTAATGGCGTCATTGGCCATCGCGCCCCCTCTATAAACCTTTGTAACTTGTTCGATTTCAAGTAATCTCATCTCAGTAACCTCCTAGCACCGATTTCTTATGACCGGCAGCTTACCAGAGGAAGCCACGGGTTGTCGTCCATCGAGAGGTGGATTGGGGGATGGATTTTCAGCACATTGGACTAACGAGGGTCTTGGTTATGAAGGCAGGGGTTCATCGCTAAACCGTGGATAGATCCCCTGTCACTGGCTCCTTGATCTCTCTATTTGGAGCAATCAGCGCCTTGCCGTTTCTGGCAGCAGGCTTTTCTGAGATGACCTAAAGCTATCGGTCAAGACCGCTTTCAAGCTATCACTGGGTCACGACTTTTCTTGGAACTAAACCAAACCCTTCTCGCGAGCCTTGATGACCGCTTGAGTACGATTAGAAACGTTCATCTTGCTATAGATCCTGTTGACATGGGTCTTCACGGTACTGATCCCAATGACGAGCTTCTCGGCGATTTCGCGGTTGGTGAATCCCTCACCCATCAGAGACAGCACCTGCAATTCACGCTCGCTAAGGGGGTCCATGGCGACTCCCTCGGCTGCTTCCTCTCCGAAAGCGACCAGCAGGCGCTTTACGTACTCTGGGGAATGCCCTTGGGATCCGGCGCTGCGCAGAAGAGCCGCCATCGGCGGTCCTTCATTTAAGAACATCCGCGCGTACCCCTCCGGTTCTCCAAGCAACAAAGCACGGCCGAGCGTCCGCATTGCCTCATCCCGCTGGCCGGCAGCTTGAAGACATAGCGCTCTAAGGGCTAGGATTTCGATAAGCTCCTGATATCGTTCCGTACCTTCCACCGTACTCTTGATCCTATCCAGAAACTTCAACGCCTCGGCTGGATTCCTCTCTGCGATGAGGAGCCGGGCGAATGTCGTGTTCTCGTTGTTCGCCGGTGGATCGACATAAGTGCCATCAAATGCAGCCTCAGGGAGGCCACGATTCTTCGCCCATCGTCTGGCAACATCCCGGTCTCCACTCATGAGCTCCAAGCGCGCCTCCCAGCAGAGCACTTCGTCTAAACACTCCTTACTCTGGGATTCAGCAACAACCCGTTTGGCGGATTCGATGGCATCACGGGAACCTTCAGAATCGCCCAAGGCATATTTCACTCTGGCGAGAGTGGCGTATCCCTCTCGTAGTGCGTCGTAATCCCTCACGCGTTCAGCTCGGTCGATGCCTCTGGTGACGTACTCCAGCGCCTTTTCGAGATCATTCTGCTCTCTGAAAATATCGCTGAGACCCACCCATACCTGACCCGAAAGGGGTGCTGATGGGCCAAGATTATCAGTTAGGAGGTCGATACCCCTCCGGTAGGTATTTTTGGCTTCCTCTAGTTGTCCTTGAAGCACCTTCATCAAACCTTGATAACCGGTACAGACTACGACAAAAAAAATGCTACCTGCCAGTTGGCTGATCTCCACCGCTTCGGTGAAGGCTATCTCAGCTTTCTTGATAGCTCCCAGCCGCCCGTATACGGATCCTAAACCGGCTTTGCCAATCGCCTTCATGATCAGCGCATCATCCACGAGTTGCCTGACTCCGGCTTCAAAGAGCGAAATAGCCCCCTCGAGATCACCTCCCTGCCGGGCAACGAAGGCCAGCATGATGGCGAACTCGCTCAAGATGTTACGACGTTCCGAGGTGAGACTGCTATCCTCTAAACGCTCAAATAGAGAATTCGGAGGAGTGTCTAGCGATTCTGCCAACCGTTCCATTCGCTCTTCAGTCGTCGACCAGAACAGTATCGGATTCCGGATCAGGTAAGCCCACTCCCGGGCCAGGGCCAGTCGCGGTCGATTCCGTACCAACTCCTCCGGCAGTTCTCCTGTCCATCTGGCGATGGTCGTAATCTCACCCCGACTCATCAGCTCTACGGTATCTCCCTCGATGACATCCGCGGCCATATCGTGTGCTGAAGCGGACAGGTAATGATCAATGGCCTCGGCCGTATAGCCTTCCTTCTCATACCATTGGGCAGCTTTTAGGTGAAGATCAGAGCGATCCGGCTGGATCGCTGCCAGTCTTTCGATAAGAAAATCCCTGAATAACCTATGGTATCGAAACCAACGTCGCTCCGGATCCAAGGCCGTGATAAATAGATTCTCGGCCTCGAGAAGCTCCAAGTATTCTTGGCTGTTTTCTATGCCGATCAGCTCATCGCACAGCGAAGCCGACAAGTTCTCAAGAATGGATGTCTTTAGCAGAAACTCTTGAAGGGGCTTATGCAAGTCACTCAATACTTCCTGGGCCAGATAGTCAAGAATAAACCGGTGGGCGCCGGTCAATTGGGAGATGATCTTGCCCGGGTCTTCGCGCCCTTTTAGTGAAAGGGCGGCGAGTTGAAGGCTAGCGACCCAACCCTCGGTTCTACTGTCCAGTTCGTGCAAATCCCTATTAGATAGGGTCAGTCCCATTACATCTGACAAGAATATCTTTGCTTCCCCAGTGGCGAATTTCAGGTCGCCGGCGGTCAACTCGGTTAGTTCATCTCGGGCTCGTAGCCGGGCCAGAGGCAGTGGCGGAATAGCCCTGGAGGCGATCACCAGGTGAACGTTTGTCGGGAGATAGTTGAGCATGCTGGTAACCAAGTCGTGAACCGACTGGGTGTCGATGGTGTGATAATCGTCGAAGACAAGGGCAAACTCCTGACCATAATCCGCCATCTCGTTGATCAAAGCCGCCATCACGGTTTGCAATGGTAGCGGTTGGGGGGATTGGCGCATCGCAAGGACGATTTCACCCATTCTAGATCCTTCTGAGATGGCTTGAATAGCCGAGACAAGGTAGGTCAGGAGGCGATCCTCATCGTTATCCGCCTCGTCTAGCGATATCCAGGCAACCGGAATATGGCTCTGATTCGCCCATTCACTGAGCAGCGTGGTTTTGCCATATCCGGCAGGAGCGGAGACGATCGTTAGCTTGCGATTCACACCTTCATTGAGGATGTCAATGAGCCTCGATCTTGACACACGCCTCGGCCGGACCTGCGGGATGAATAGTTTGGTGGCAACTACCGACGTGGAAACCATACCTGCCCCTGTGCAATACTACCGATGTCGCTGTGAATTCCTCATGTTACTTTGCCAACCATGAATCGAATCCGAGTGTGGTCGGCGACTGATTCTGGCAGCGAGGCAACACAGGCATTGTAACAAACCGCCTTCCGCCAAGGCAACTCGGCCGTGCGGGACCTGTCCTAATCCAGAGCGTCAGGCCAGGATGACCATACCTGATGGTGGCAGGTCCAATCGTATTGTTGCCCTGCCTCCTCGGTGTCGAACCGTTAGTACCTGATCCTGCGGGGGTTCTCTAAGCTCTGAATCGGTCCATTCGCTTTGGTATAGAAATGTCATGGTCGATCCGTCGGGATGTAACGATGCATCGACCGTTATCTCAGCTCCCCGATTCGCCTTGCTATGCGTATTAAGAGCCATCAAGACTTCGTTCTCGAAGAGGATCTGTGACCAGGCCACTAGCTCTCCTGGCCCGTTAATAGCGAAGGGGTAGTTAAAAAATGAGGTCGCCCTGAGATAGATATGGCCGCGCCGCAAGGTCTTACCGATCATATCTTGGCGGTTTCGAATCCTGGCGATAGCCGCAACACGGAGATAGGTTGGATGGTTGGGATTAAAGAAGTGACAACCTTTCGTTCGAAAAGCGCCAAATTCCGCGCCGAACATCGCCTCACGCACATACCGGTCCTCGGCAAATCGTGTTTTTTCCGCGATGTAATCATGGTATTCCTCGGATCCGTCAAAGGCTTGTTCGGTTCCATAGTAGATGGCCGGGATGCCTGGGGTCGTAAGCTGAACACCGATAATATGGGCCACCTGGTGAAAGAGATTGGCCCCGTCGCCATGGGCGGCGAAACGCTCCTTGACCGGCCGCGACGACATATCGTGATCGTCGACAACCGTCACTACAAAGCGGCCAAGCTGGCGGTAGCTGAGCATCAGCCTATTCTGTTCGTAGAGGCGGAAGAATTCGCTGGGATGGACCAGGCCTTTTACCATACCAGATAGCTTGTTCGGGTAGCTGACAATGCCCAATACGGCGTCCAAATTCCGCCCTAAGAAGTCGACGTAGCCCGGAGCGATACCGGCATCCGTTATCTCGCCCGTAAGCAGGAAGTTCTCCTTTCCGATGCTCTCCGCGTATTCGTGAATGGCGCTACAGAACTTGCGTGACTGCTCGACAGAAACATGTTTTACAGCGTCGATACGGAATCCGTCGCAATCACTCAGGGCGATCCAGTACTGGTATACCCTGGCTAATGAGCAGATGGTAGCCTCATTCTCAAGATTAAGGTCCTTGAGATCGTAAAAATCGCCTCGACGAAATTCAACGTCCGGGCTTTGCGGATCCTCCCAGATCGCAGTCCCCCACTGGCCAATTTCACCACTCCGGGTGTACCAACCGGCATTCTGAAACTCCCTGGGCCATACCCCGTCTTCCAAGGTGATAGGTACTGGTAGACTCTCCCCGTTGGCAGATCGCCATCCGTGAAGGGGATAAGGCGGCGAGTAACGGTAGGGCATCTTCGCCTTTGCCTGCCCGTCCTTCTCATCGCGGTAATACCAATTATTACCACTGTGGTTGAATATCACATCGAGGATTACGTACATACCACGATCATGTGCGTCATCAACCAGATCTCTCAGGTCCTGGCGATTACCGAATCGCGGATCGATCTCAAGGAAATTCTGAATGCCATAACCGTGATAGGTCTCGAGGTCGGCCCGTTGTCGCCATGGTGGGTTGATCCATAATGTAGTGATTCCCAACCCTTGCAGATAATCCAGCTTACTCTTGATACCTTTTAATGTACCGCCGACAAATCGGGTTCCTGCTTCCATCCAGGCCGCCCTATCTTCTACCTGATGACGCTCGGGCTTGTCAGGATCATACAACTCTCGACCATCCTCAAGGCCGTCGCTGAAGCGGTCGGGCAGAATTTGGTAAAGAATCTGGTCACGCCAGTGGATTGGACTCGGGTGAACTTTCCCGCGCGGCGTCAAATCCGCCTGAGATAGTTCAATAGGAGCCACTTCTTCAATAATCGTTTTCATCATGTGAACCTCTACAAAGCTTTCACGGCGTCCCAGCCTATTTCGAGAAGTCCGGCAAGAGTCTCATTCGACACCTCTTGGGTGTTTCCTATGCCTGTAAATCATATTGTCGCCGGACGATTGGAGCAAGGATGCGAATTCCGTCTGTGGTGCACAATTCCGCATAATATCGCACAAACTTGCCAAACTATCGCACACTGAGTTGATTATACTGTAATTGAGGAGCGGCAAAGAGTCTAGGAGCCGCCTATGCATAGCGATGTGCGTGGCTCAAGGTGTTGGCTACAGGAGCAATCGATGAACAGGAAACGGGACGAAATACGCGAAGCCAGGAGCGAACAGCTGTACATGATCTTTGCCTCGCTTTGCCTGGCAGCTGCAGGTGGAACGGCGATTCTCTTGGCGCCCGAAGCCTACAAGCCAGCGATGACCGTGCTCGGGTGGGGGTTTATTCTATTGGCTATGGCGATTGCTGGCGTCATTAGCTACAAGCGTTCGGGATTCAGGATCATATTGCTTCCGGCTGTTATCTACATTCTTGCCGGTACCAGTCTTCTGTTTATCGTCTACAAGGCAGAAGGCCTGGTAGAAACGTTAGCGAACTTCAAAAAAATACCCGGTCTGGAATCCTACTCGGCGACGGAATGGCACGCAAGCGATATGTGGCTGACCATTGCCTTTCCTGTTGTTTTTCCTTTTCTGTTTGGATATGTACTATTGCTGTTCGTTTACGCCCTCCTGACGTCCATCTTGATCATCTGCTTCAACGCCTTGCTATCCGTCTTGACACGGCTTTTAGATGCTCTGGCGAATACGGTTTACCTCATGCTGAGAGCGAGCAGGTGGCTGGTCAACGCAGTTGTGTCAATCTGGAACGCGATAACCCAACCTATCATGACAATTATCGATTGGCTGCTATCGCTTGTGCTGACGGCCACTCGATGGATCGTCAACGCAATTGTGGCTACTTGGAATGGAATAACCCGACCTATCAAGGCGGTATTCGCCTGGCTGCTTTCGCTGATCCGGACAGCCGCACAATGGGTCTTGGACGTTTTTATGGACATCTGGAACGGATTAACCAGGCCAATTATTGACTTCATGGCATGGCTAATATCCTCCATCGTCGATGCTTGGTTGTGGATCGCCAGGGCCGTCTCAATGGTTTGGAATGGGATCACCCGGCCCGTTAGAGCCTTCCTAATTTGGATCGTCTCTTCAATCTTCTCGGCCTGGGTGTGGATCGCCAGGTCTGTTTTGATGCTCTGGCGAGGAATCACCCGGCCTATCAAGGCCTTTCTAATCTGGATCACATCTACGATCGCTTCTGTATGGAGGTGGACTGTCAAGGTCGTATCGGCCGTCTGGAGCGGAATCACCCGGCCTATCAAAGCCTTCCTGGTCTGGATCGTATCTATGATCGCTTCGGTATGGCAGTGGACCGTCGAAGCTGTCGCGGCCGTCTGGAACGGGATTACCAAACCGATAAAGGCCTTCCTCGAATGGATCACCTCATTGCTCGCATCAGCTTGGAGGTTATCTGCCATGGTCGTTGCGGCCGTCTGGAACGGGATTACCAAACCGATAAAGGCCTTCCTCGCATGGATTACCTCTCTGCTCGCAACAGCTTGGGGGTTAACCGTCGTAGTTGTTGCGGCTTTCTGGATGACCATCACTTGGCCATTTAAAACCCTGTGGAGATGGCTCGTTGAGTTTGTCACAGCGGTCCAGGCCTGGACAAGGAATTTGGTCGTGACCCTGTGGAAACGGATGCTCAGACCTCTAGAAGCGATTTGGAAGCGCGCAACCAAAGCCGTAGGACGAGCATGGCACGCAGTGATCGGAACAACGAGAACTATTCGCCGGCAGTTGACTAACGCATCCAGGGATATTTGGGAGACGGTCACTTCCTCTGCTAGGAAAGTCCAGGATCGGGCGGCCGAGTCAGTAAGGGAAATCCAAGATTGGGTTCTTGGCTTGACTAGATAGGGCCTGTGAATCGAGCCCTTCCTGCGCGGGCTCCAATCGCGCTATTTCCACTCTTACCGCTAAGTTAGACCGCGAATTCACCCGAGGGACAGTAACGGTCTCTCTGAAGTCAGCGATCTTGCGTAGGAATCTTCGGCTTCTTGGCGCAAGCGTTTGATCTTGGCCTTCTCTCAAACCACGACACCCACCAGATATCACCCATCTTTTGTTATTTGGCATATAATGATGTCTATTAGAGTTCTATTGGGAGGACGCTGATGCATATGGTAGAGGTAATGGCCGTGGTCATGGGTGGTGGCGTTGGTTCGCGACTATATCCCTTAACGCGAGATCGGACGAAACCGGCCGTGCCCTTTGCCGGAAAATATCGACTTATCGATATCCCAATGAGCAACTGTTTTAGCGCGGGCATTGACAAAATCGCCATCCTAACCCAGTTCAACTCAGTATCGCTCCACCGGCACATTCACCGGACGTATACGCGGGATATTTTCACCCAAGGCTGGGTGCAAATACTGGCTGCCGAGCAGACCCATCGTAGCGGGGAATGGTATGAGGGGACAGCCGATGCCATTCGGAAGCAGACCATAGAGATCCAGGCAGCCGGCGCCAAATATGTGTTGATCCTTGCCGGCGATCATCTGTATCGCATGGACTACCGGCCCTACCTCCAATACCACGACGATTCGGAGGCCGACGTCACAATCGCCGTCCAACCGGTCAGTCGAGAAGGTGCCTCTTCTCTCGGCATTCTGAAGCTCGATGGTGTGGGACGAATTGACGAATTCGTCGAAAAGCCCAAAACGGCAGAAGACCTGTCGGGCCTGGAGAGCGGCGATGACCCGGAGATACCTTATATGGCCTCCATGGGGATCTATATATTCAATATCGATGTATTGCTGGAGATATTGCACGCCAATCCAGGTAAGGATTTTGGTAAACATATCATTCCCGCTGCGATTGATACGCACAGGGTGATGGGCTATCCATTTGATGGATATTGGGAGGACATCGGAACGATTCGTCGCTTCTATGAAGTGAACATCGATATGGCCTCGCCTATGCCTAAATTTAATCTTTACGATCCCATACACCCGATATATACGCGTCCACGCTTCCTGGCCGCCTCCAAGATTCAGGGAGGTAGCCTGCAAAATGTCTTGCTCGCCGATGGTTGCCGCATTCAGGAAGCCACAATTCGAAACTCAGTGATAGGGCTACGGAGCATCATCGACAACGGCGTCACCGTGGAACGGACGGTCAGCATGGGTGCGGATTACTACGAGTCTGTCGATGAGCTTGAGGAGTCTAACCGTATAGGCCGGCCGAGGATTGGTATCGGCCCAGACTCGGTCATACAGGGGGCGATCATCGACAAGAACGCTCGAATAGGGCGGCAGGTCATCATCCGCGATATGCCCCATCGACCAGATGAGGAGCACGATAATTGGGTCGCCAGGGAGGGAATTGTCATCGTGCCTAAAAACGCCATCCTTCCGGACGGCATGGTCATTTAGCGCCCCCTTCTCCCTTTGGACAAAGAACTGTTAAGGCAATATCTGGCGTAACAGGTTCTAGTCCAATAACGGACCGAGTCCATTATCTTCTTTGTGAGGGTGTGATCTCAGTCCACTCTCCCCCAGTGTCCGTCTCTTTGAAGACCCAGGTATCCCGCAGATCAGTCATATCTTCTTCAAGACCTCCAAAGAGAACAGTAACATTGCTGAAAGAATCATAGGTCATCGCGGCGTTGACTCTTGGTATAGGGGCTGGTTCTGTGTTTGCGCTTTCCCAGGTATCGCGCTCCACGTCGAAAAGCCAGGTGTCGTTGAGGAAACCACGACCGCCGTTTCCTCCAAAAAGAACCAGATTATCATCTATTATGTCAAAGGTAGCTTGGTGCCAATATCTAGCGGGTGGTTTCCTGGTATGTTCTATCTCTCGCCAGACATTCTCTAGATAATCGTAGTTCCAGATGCTATCCCCGTATCCGGCCGATGCTATTTGGCCATTTCTATAGGTAGACATATGGCCGCCCCACAGGACTACCCTGTGGTTTGTATCATCATATACCAGAGTATGACCGTACATAATGGGAGGGGAGGATGGAGGATTCATCTCGGTCCAGGTGTTGGTTTTTGGATCATAGCTCCAAGTATCATCACATAGTTGCCGATTGTCTTCTTGACAATAGCCGCCAAACAGAATCACGATCTGGTTTTCTTCGTCATACACCATGCCACCATCACTTCTGGGCGTCGGGCTATTTGCCGGTGTAACTTCCTCCCAGAGATTGTCTGAGATGCTGTACACCCAGGTATCTCCGAGCCGGTCCTGCTTGCCATGTCCCCCGAACAGAATGATCTGATGGTGGACAGGATCATATACCAATCCGGGGCTCAGTCGCCCAGGTGGTTGGCCGGAAGTCTCTATCAGTGCCCAGGTTTGGGTGGTCGTGTCAAATGCCCACATGTCGTCGAAGTACTTCAATCCCAACAAACCCTCCGCTCTACCGCCAAACAGGATAGCCTGGCTCTCGACCGGATCAAAGACCATCACCGCCCCATACCTGGCCGCAGGTATATCTGGTCGCGATCGGCAACTGCCAAGGACGATTGAAACGGCCAGAGCTACCAGCAATTTCGTGAAACGAGAGTTTTTGCTCAGTTGATCCAAAGAATACTCCTAGTAGATCTGTTCGATACCGCCGGCCAGTTGCGCGTATGTTTGGGCAGCCTCGGGCTCAGGAGGTTTCTGATATTTTTGTACCTCAAGTGGGAAACAGCTGCGAAGGCAGCTTCGCGAAGGTCATCAGGCTATCGCGACTATGGGTTGCCGGTTCCGCTGCCAGATAAATGAGTAAAGCTTGCGTTTTGAGTGTTCGAAACCCTGGCAAGGGTGTCTCATCTAAAGAGGCTTCAAACGGTCCAAGAAGAAATAACGTTAAGGTGCCCATCAGTAAACCTCCTGGTTACGGCGTCTGATAATAGTGTCTGGTTACGATGTCTTCTGACATTGTATGCTAATTCGTGTTCACCTATGGAAACTCAAAACATCGGGCGCGGAGGTCCATAACTTGACCGTACCAAGTAGCAGGTTTGCATCGTCAAACCATTCCAAAGAGCTACATGGCATGATGTGGCTAACCCCATGGCGGCTCTCCGAATCGAGTTGTCGACTTGATTTGGCGTCCGGACTGGCGTAGTTGCACTGGCACAATATCTAACCGAATTGACCTTCAAGCGGTCGTCGTGATGACTCCGCTTATACGTTGCTAACATTCTAACATGAAACGAGCCGGATTTTCCTATTGTTGACGGTGGTGATGCAATTGTTGACGGTAAAGCGTCGATCTCTAGATTTTCGACCGTTGCCTGCGATGGCTGCTACCCCATTTGGCAACCATTTCATGGCTGTCGCGCCTATTGCCTGGAAAAGTGCTAGTTTCCCAGCTTGGTAGCTATATGAACGGGAATAGGGCCACTCGTCCTTTGTCACCCGCTTTTTTGTGACAGCATAAGGTCGACATCAGGCGATTACTTCGGGACCAGCACTTCGCCATCGCTCAACACTATCGCGCGCTGGCCGAGACCGGGAGCAGATGCCTTCGGCTTCAGTTCCCGCCGCCAGCGTCTTGGCGAGACATGGTGACGAGCTCCACCCGTTCTGCCCATCCCAGATGAGTCCAGAAGGCTCTGGCATCCTGGTTATCCTCGAGTACGAAG
>JBARZW010000287.1:0-20745 GCA_049650305.1 Promineifilaceae bacterium (SeqCode) | reverse complement strand
AAGCCGGAGGAAGGTGAGGATGACGTCAAGTCAGCATGGCCTTTATATCCTGGGCTACACACACGCTACAATGGCCGGTACAATGGGTTGCTAAGCCGCGAGGCGGAGCCAATCCCCCAAAGCCGGTCTCAGTTCGGATTGTAGGCTGCAACTCGCCTGCATGAAGTCGGAGTTGCTAGTAACCGCGCGTCAGCAACAGTGCGGTGAATACGTTCCCGGGTCTTGTACACACCGCCCGTCACGTCATGGAAGTTGGCAACGCCTGAAGTCAGTGGGCTAACCCTAACGGGAGGCAGCTGCCCAAGGCGGGGTCGGTAACTGGGACGAAGTCGTAACAAGGTAGCTGTAGCGGAAGCTGCGGCTGGATCACCTCCTTTTTTAAAGGTGTAAACCGGCGCAATCGCGAGATTGCGTTTAATGGCTCAAGCAAGCCTGTTTCTATCACTTTTCAGATGTTAAGGTTCTGATTGTCAGGGCCTGTAGCTCAGCCGGTTAGAGCGTTCCTCTGATAAGGGAGAGGTCGTTGGTTCGAGTCCAACCAGGCCCACCAGATTCCGTGTTTTTGATCAATTAACAATTTGATTGGGGATGTAGCTCAGATGGGAGAGCGCCTCCCTTGCACGGAGGAGGTCAGGGGTTCGAGTCCCCTCATCTCCACCAAGGATTAGTGGCTCCCTATTCTGAACGAGGTCTTAATTTGCTGAAATTGGCACGAAATAGATAGCCTTATAACGGTATATAAGTGGGTATGTCTTAGCCTGGTTATGTACCAGGCTTTTTTTGTGCCAGACTTTCTGAACCCAAGCCCTTATTGGGCCCGCTACGCGATTAGTGACTGCTCCTAACGGGAAGCTCCTTGTAGGAGAAGTCACTAGCAGCTTAGCGAAGCCGCTAGTAAAACGAGTTGCACCTTAAAAACTGAATATCACGATGTGTAATGTGCTGAAGCACGTATGTGAGAATTTCGAGTTCTCCGTATCATGTGTGTAAGCTACTAAGGGCGCACGGGGGATGCCTTGGCGTCAAATGCCGATGAAGGACGTGGTACACTGCGATAAGCCTCGAGGAGTCGTGTGCAGACGCTATATTCGAGGATTTCCGAATGGGAAAACCCACCAGGGGTCTATACCCTGGTACTGTTACCTGAACACATAGGGTAACAGAGGGAACGAGGTGAACTGAAACATCTTAGTAACCTCAGGAAAAGAGATTATTCCCTGAGTAGTGGCGAGCGAAAGGGGATTAGCCCAAACCATTGTCCATGTGGCAATGGGGTTGTAGGACTTTGCATATGAGAGTTACAAATCTGTTTGGTAGTAGAACCTTTCTGGAAAGTTAGGCCATAGAGGGTGACAGCCCCGTATACGAAATTGAACAGACTCTCGCGAAGATCCTGAGTACGGCGGGGCACGCTAACCCTGTCGGAAGCAGGGAGGTCCACCTCCCAAGGCTAAATACATTTGACGACCGATAGTGAACTAGTACTGTGAAGGAAAGGTGAAAAGACCCCCGGTAAGGGGAGTGAAATAGAACCTGAAACCGTGTGCCTACAAACGGTCGGAGCACTATGGCCCTGGGCTTTGCCCTGGGCAAGGTGTGACGGCGTGCCTTTTGGAGAATGAGCCAGCGAGTTAATCTTAGTGGCCAGGTTAAGTCAGTAACAGACGGAGCCGTAGCGAAAGCGAGTCTGAATAGGGCGTTGCCATACTTAGTATGGCTGAGTCGCTGGGATTAGACACGAAACCAATGTGAGCTACCCATGTGCAGGCTGAAGCGAGACTAACCTCTCGTGGAGGGCCGAACCCACTAATGTTGCAAAATTAGGGGATGACGTGTGGGTAGGGGTGATATGCCAAACGAACTTGGAGATAGCTTGTTCTCTCCGAAATAGCTTTAGGGCTAGCGTCGTGCGTTTAGTATAGGGGGTAGAGCACTGGATGGGCTAGGGGGCGCAAGCTTACCAAACTCAACCAAACTCCGAATACCTATACTCCAGAGCACGGCAGTCGGACTATGTGAGATGAGTTTCATAGTCGAGAGGGAAACAGCCCAGACCGACGGCTAAGGTCCCAAAATCTATACTAAGTGGGAAACGATGTGAGAGTGTTTAGACAGCCAGGAGGTTGGCTTAGAAGCAGCCACCCTTTAAAGAGTGCGTAATAGCTCACTGGTCGAACGCTTTTGCGCGGAAAATGTAACGGGGCTTAAGTATAGTACCGAAGCCACGGACTTTTATTAAAGCGTGAAGCTTTAACTAGAGTGGTAGGAGAGCGTTCTGTAAGGAGATACAAGGTTGACCGAAAGGACAGCTGTGGCCTACAGAAGTGAGAATGCTGGCATGAGTAGCGTAAAACATGTGAGAACCATGTTCCCCGTAAACCTAAGGTTTCCGACGGAAGGTTAATCCGCGTCGGGTCAGTCGGGCCTTAGCCGAGGCCGAAAGGCGTAGGTGATGGACATCCGGTTAATATTCCGGAACCACTGAGATGGAGTGATGGGGTGACGCAGCGTGGTAAGTCAGCCTCTTAATGGATTGAGGTGCTAAACGACTAGGGCGATGATGGGTGTAGGAAAATCCGCACCCGGAGCCTGAAGCGTGATGGCGGTGCCTATAGAGCCAGAAGTGACTTAGCCAAGCTGCCAAGAAAACCCTCTAAGCGTTGATATCTAAGTGACCGTACCGCAAACCGACACTGGTAGGTGGGTAGAGAATACCAAGGGGATCGAGAGAACCTTCGTTAAGGAACTAGGCAAAATACCTCCGTAACTTCGGGAGAAGGAGGGCCTCCGATGGTGAGCAATTAAGCAAAGCTATTGGAGGTCGCAGAGAAATGGCTCTTCCAACTGTTTATCAAAAACACAGGTCTCTGCTAAGTCGAAAGACGATGTATAGGGGCTGACGCCTGCCCAGTGCTGGAAGGTTAAGGGGAGGGGTTAGAGCCGACTTGTTCGGCCCGAAGCTCTGAACCGAAGCCCCAGTGAACGGCGGCCGTAACTATAACGGTCCTAAGGTAGCGAAATTCCTTGTCGGGTAAGTTCCGACCCGCACGAATGGCGTAATGAGAGGAGCACTGTCTCGACGAAGGCCTCGGCGAAATTGAAGTACGTGTAAAGATGCGCGTTACCCGCAGCAGGACAAAAAGACCCCGTGGAGCTTTACTACAGCTTGGCATTGAGTTAGGGCTTAGTCTGTGTAGGATAGGTGGGAGGCTGTGAAGCTGGGACGCAAGTCTCGGTGGAGCCGACCTTGAAATACCACCCTGATTAAGTCTTGACCCTAACCTGCGTCCGTAATCCGGCGTGGGAACAGTGCCTGGTGGGTAGTTTGACTGGGGCGGTCGCCTCCTAAAGAGTAACAGAGGCGCCCAAAGGTTCCCTCAGGCTGAATGGAAACCAGCCGTAGAGTGTAAAGGCACAAGGGAGCTTGACTGCAAGACCTACAAGTCGCGCAGGGACGAAAGTCGGGCTTAGTGATCCCACGGTACCGAGTGGAAGGGCCGTGGCTTACCGGATAAAAGCTACCCCGGGGATAACAGGCTAGTCTGGTCCAAGAGTTCATATCGACGACCAGGCTCGGCACCTCGATGTCGGCTCATCGCATCCTGGGGCTGGATAAGGTCCCAAGGGTTGGGCTGTTCGCCCATTAAAGCGGTACGTGAGCTGGGTTCAGACCGTCGTGAGACAGGTCGGTCTCTATCCGCTGTGGGCGCAAGGGATTTGAGAGGAGCTGCCCCTAGTACGAGAGGACCGGGGTGGACAGACCTCTGGTGTGCCAGTTGTTCCGCCAGGAGCATAGCTGGGTAGCCACGTCTGGCAGAGATAACCGCTGAAAGCATCTAAGCGGGAAGCTCACCTCAAGATTAGATCCCTCATTCAAGTGCTTTGCGCTTGGAGTAAGACCGCTAGGAGACTACTAGTTTGATAGGCGGCATGTGTAAGTGCAGTAATGTATTCAGCTAAGCCGTACTAATGGTCGAGGGCTTACAATGCATATGGTACGGAGAACTCGGAGTTCTGACGTAGTGTTTCAGTAACGAATCACATCGTATATTCAGTTAATTAACAACTTTTCGTTTCGTTTTCTTAGGTCTTTTGGTGATTTGAGCGGCGAGGACACACCCGGTCCCATCCCGAACCCGGCAGTTAAGCTCGTCAGCGCCGATGGTACTTGGGGGGCAGCCCCCTGGGAGAGTAGGTCATTGCCAAGAGACCTTTTTATGTACCTCTTTACCGTTTCTACTCGCTAAGCTTGTGAGGACCTCGAACGCTAACCGGGAGTCAAAGCCTCGTTGAGCCACAATTGATTACGGCCTTGTTCTCATCGCCTAAGTTTTGCTGGGAGCCAGCTAGATTCTGACCTTAAAAGATCCCAGACCAGCGACTATCTTCTTTTTCCCAACCGTGCTCCCCAATCAGCGGAACGAAGCGGACATGTCCTAGCTTCGATTCCTGGAAATTCTCCTCACTCAGTCGCGAAACCCGGACTAACTGCTGCGCCCGTTGCTCTCTGCCTATGGGTATTACCAAATGTCCGCCAACAGCCAACTGTTTCTTGAGTGCCTCTGGTACATGTGGGCCGCCGGCGGAGACGATGATGCCTTCGTAGGGAGCATGCTTAGGCCAGCCCAGCGTCCCGTCGCCTGAATGTACAAGCACGTTTTCATAGCCCAACGCGGCAATATTTTTCCGTGCGAACCGGACGAGGGCCACTCTCCGCTCAACGGTGTAAACCTCGGCGGCGATCTTGCTCAAGACGGCCGCCGCGTAACCTGATCCAGTGCCGATCTCTAAAACCCGGTCGCTGGATTTTAGCTTGAGCGCGTCGATCATGAGGGCGACGACATAGGGTTGGGAAATCGTCTGGCCTTCCAGAATGGGTAAAGGTCCATCGTCATAAGCATAATCTTCGTATTCCTCGGTTACAAATGCTTCGCGAGGCACCTCCCGCATAGCCGCAAGCAAGGCGGCATCGTATATACCCCGGCCCTCGATCTGCCTGGAGACCATTTGCTCTCTTCTTTTCAACAATTCCGATTCTGGCGAACCCATTGCATTCCCCAATTTGCGGGAGCGGGAGGACGAATCATATTCGTTGTTCGAATCCCTCCTGGAAATAGTACAACGAGAATTCTCTCTTTGCCACCTGACTAACATGGCCGTTTCAGCTTGAGATCTTCGTCGACGCCTAAGGAACGGGACTTGATGAGAGATCGTAAGAAAAAACAGGGGGTCCCATTAGCGTTAGATAATTGGGGCTTAAGGAGATGTAAGACTTCTCTATATCTGCCGCCAACCAGATACTGGGTAACTTTAAAGCAACGGAGGAACAGAAACACGATCCTGTTCTTTGAAGCTACTGCTAGCCAGTCGATCTACCCGTCACCGTATGGTGAAACGGAGGTTGGATTTGCGACGAAGCTACAAGAGAAGAAATCGAGCAGCCTCTTTCATTCAAGAGAAGAAAGGTCGCAAGAGAGCCCAAGATGGGAACCATCAAGTTGGAGCCGGGACACGCCCAGATATACAAAGATTTATAGAAAGCAGATCAAACATCCGTTCGGAGAGCTTACTGCATTTACAGGGGATAGTCGGGAACAAGATCGCCAGACAACTTATTTCCAGCGGAAAACAAAAGAAATCCACGAGCGGGATCGAAGGACCAGTAAAGCCAAGATCGCAGTCGGGCAATGTTATTCAACGCGGACCAACAAAACTCAGCCACATAGGCCCTCGGACCAAGAAACCAGCGGCTCCACCAACTATAAAAGCGAACCGCCCGACGGAGAAACAGCCCTGGCAACATTTTCAGCGCCTGGCACGACGGCCAAGACCTGTACGATATCCTGGATCATTAGTATGCGGCCCTTGCGGGTCCAGTTGGCGATTATCTGCTCCTTGGCCAGGCCGGGATTGGGATCCAATCCTATGCCAAGCATAACTATATAGTTCGCGGTCCCCTATGCCTGCTCCTACAAATCGCCCGGGGTGGGGCGTACATAGATAACCAACAGGCGATAGCAGGCACGACCGAACAGTTCGCCCTATCGGAACAAATCATTCATAGTCCGGTGACGCCGGCGACTCCGGCGAAATGCGGGCTGGCGAACGACTCGTCGTTGTTCACAGTGATTTCTATGGTTGCTCCTGGACCAGAGTTATTGGAGTTGGACTGATCCTACATCATTGCCGCCGCTTCGTGTTAGCGGAAGCAGTTCACCTAATGGTCGTTGACCATGCCCACGGCCTGTAAGAAGGCCCCACGACACAAATCCTCTGATCGTTTTCATCGTGGCGATCACGTCGGACGGATATCACTTTATCGCTACCACTTACTGGTGCCGGAAGAACTTTACAGTGTTGTCGATAGTTAGCCATACTGCCTGGAGGATAGCGTGCCCGTAAAAAGGACCGGCCATCTTCAAGAGAGAGATGGCGCGATACTCATGTTTGGTCAACGCCCCACATTAAGGGTAATGGAATCTGCCGGGTCAGCTTCACCCTAGGTCTGGTCACCGTCAACTATCTGATGTCGCTCAATGGCTGAGTCAGGTGGAGAAAGTCATACACCATCCATCAGAAGGTGAACGGCTTCGAGGATTCTTTCAACATCTGGAATATAGGCCGCTTCCAGGACTCGTGCGGCCGGCACAGACGTGTCTAATCCAGCCAAGCGTTTTATGGGTGCATCAAGGTAATAGAAGACCTCTTGCCCGAGACGAGAAGCAACCTCGGCTCCCCAGCCACAGGTCAGATTATCTTCTTCGACGATCAGAACCCGATTGGTCTTTTTAACCGATCGGACCAACGTTTCCATGTCAAGCGGAGCTAGGCATCGCATATCGATGACCTCAACGCTGAGGCCCTCGCCGGACAGGGAGCGCGCCGCTTCAAGAGCGCGGTGAACCATGAGCATGTTGGCCAGAATCGTCACATCCTGTCCCTCGCGGCGCACGGCCACAGTGCCGATAGGCACTTCGTAGGCTTCGTCCGGTACCAGCATCTTCGTATCAAGAGACGTTTTTTCCTTCCGGCCGCCCGATCCGCCGTATAGCAGCTTGTGCTCAAGAAAAACGACCGGATTCTCATCCCAAATAGCGGCATAGAGCAACCCCTTTGCATCGTAAGGATTAGAGGGACACACAACTTTCAGGCCGGGCGTATGCATGAAATAGGCCTCGGTAGATTGGCTGTGCTGGGCGCCTCGGCCGGATGCGCCCACCGGCAGTCGCAGCACCATAGGTACAGAAACCTGCCCATTGCTCATGTAAGCCATTTTGGCCGCCTGGTTGACGACCTGATCCATGGCGCAAAAGACGAAGTCACCGTATTGCATCTCGGCGATGGGGCGCATTCCTGTCATGGCCGCGCCGACGGCGGCGCCGACGATGGCCGCCTCCGAGATGGGCGTGTCGATCACCCGCTGATGGCCAAACTGCCCGGACAGGCTCATGGTCACGGTGAAACCGCCGCCAAATCCGCCTTCCACACCGATATCCTCGCCAATTAGGAAAACCGTCGGATCCCTTTCCAGGGCCAGGCGCATGGCGTCGCGCAAAGCTTCGGCCATCGTAATCTCTCGCTTGTTGTTGTCTAGCGCACTCACGTCCCCCTCCGTTGTTCGGCATATACGTTTTGATGCACTTCATCGGGAGATGGTTCAGGGGCATCTTGCGCCGACTGAATCGCCACCGCCACATCTTCTTGACAGGACAAATCGATTTTTTCAAGCGTCTCTTCAGCCACGGTATATTCGCTAGTCAAGCGCTGGCGGCACAGCTCAATGGGATCGCGCAGGCGCCATCTCTTTACCTCCTCGGGATCGCGATAGTTGCCGGGATCGCCTCGTGAGTGGCCCATGTAACGGAAAGTTTTGTATTCCAACAACGTCGGCCCATCCCCCGCCCTGGCGCGCCAAACGGCCTCCTGAGCCGACGCATATACCGCCACCACATCCATCCCATCAACCACGCGGCCGGGCATTCCGTAGGCGTCGGCCCGGATGGCGATATCCTCGATCTTCGAGGCCAAGGAGAAGTGGGTTGAGGCCGCATATTGGTTGTTCTCACAGACGAAGATCACTGGAGCCTGGCGTACGGCAGCGAAATTCAATCCTTCATGAAAGGCGCCTGTATTAGAAGCACCATCTCCAAAAAAACTCACCGCCACCCGATCAGATCCGCGGATGGAAAAACCGATAGCCGCTCCTACGGCGATGGGGATATTAGCGCCGACCACGGCGTTGGAAGGCATAAAACCGGCCGAGATATCGGCTAAGTGCATCTGCCCTCCTTTTCCCCCCACGCAGCCCGTTACCTTGCCCCATAGCTCACCGGCGATAGCCTCGAGGGAAACACCCTTGGCGATGGCGTGGCCGATAGGACGATGGGTGCTGAAGACGACGTCGTCGGACCTGAGATTTGCGCAAACAGCCGCGGCAACGGCTTCTTGGCCTTGGTACTGGTGCAGAGTGCCAGGAACCAACCCCTGAAGGAAAAGCCGGTAAAGACGATCTTCAAATTGGCGGATAAGTACCATCTGCCGGTACATCTTTAACAAGATCTCCAGGGTCAAGGGTTGGGCGTCGGTCATGGAAAAAACTCCTCAGGCGGTTACAGCGTCAGGCGGTATGGATTCTCCAGAAATTCTTTCCAGGCAGCCATGAACTGGGCGGCGACGATTCCGTCCACCAGGCGATGATCGGCCGAGAGAGCAGCTCGCATTAAGGGTTTGGGAACGATAATATCGTCTATAACAGCTGGTAGCTCTTGTACAGCGCCCAGAGCCAAGATCCCGGCCTGAGGTGGGTTAATGACGGCTAGGAAGCTATCCAGGCCATACATACCTAGATTAGAAAGGGTGAATGTTCCATCGCCCAGTTCTGAACTACTCAATGTTCCCTCTTCGGCTCGCTCCCTCAAACGCAGAGTCAGGGCCGCCAGATCATAGAGGTTGTAGAGGTCTGCCTGATGGACAACCGGAACCAACATCCCGCCAGACCTCAGCCCGACAACCAAGCCAACGTTGATGGTCTCATAGTAAATGATTACCTCTTCTCGGAAGCTGGCGTTCAACGAGGGAAAATCAACCAAGGCGAGGGCCGTAGCCCTTAGGCAAAGGTCGGTGATGGAGGGGGCAATACGACCCTTCTCTTCCGCCAACGCGACAATCTCCCGCCGTAGGGCGAGGGCCGCGGACATGTCGACGGTGATGCTAGCGTAGAAATGGGGGGCCTCAGCCTTGCTGCGAGCCGCTCGTTGGGCAATAGCCCGCCTCATTGGGCTAACCGGCTCAAGTCGATGACTGGCCAGCGGTCCGGCGCCAATCCCAGTCTGGTTTAGGACTCGCTCCAGGTCGCGTTTCAGGATCTGGCCCAATCGGCCCGTTCCAGTCACTAAGTCCAGATCAATGCTCTCAACCTGGGCCATGCGCCGAGCCAGGGGCGATGCCAAGATCCGTTCCTGTTGCCGGGATAGGGGTTGATCCGGGTGATTTGATAGTGTCGCAGGCTTTCTTTCGGGGATCGGGCTATGTTTCGAAGCCGGTTCTTCTACGAGAGGTTCCTCCATGGAATCGGCGATGACGGCGACCACGCTTCCCAAAGAGACGACTGCACCGGCCTCGACCAGTAAGAGCCGCACGAGGCCGTCGCGGAAGGATTCCACCTCCACGGTCGCTTTGTCGGTCTCGACGATGAATAATGGTTGTCCCGCGAGAACTCGATCACCGGGCTCTACGAACCACTCCATCAGGGAGACATCACTGCCAGTGGCGCCCAGGTCAGGTATGATGATGTTTGATATCACACATTCCTCCGATTAGGCTTTACCGGCGCTCCCAAGGAGATGCATCAATTCGGCGGTTGTCTTCTGGAGCGCCAGACGTGCGGTCGACAAGATATCGCCATCCAACCCCGATCCGACCACCGTATAGGGATTGTAGGTATCGCCGACTTGGGCACAGGCCGCCCTTAAGGCCTCAAAGTAAGCCTGCTTCAGCAGACTGCTGACGTTGACCTTGCGGATTCCCAATTCGATGGCGGCTGCCAGATCATCACGGTTTACGGAACTCGCGCCGTGTAACACCAATGGTAGCGGAACCGCCTCTTTTATCTTCTGCAAGCGATCGAGATCCAGGCGCAGGATCTGCCGGCCGTGCAGGTGCATCTGGCCTAGATTGACGGCTAAGGCATCCACATTTGTTTCGGCCACAAAGGTAGCCGCAGCTCGTGGGTCGGTCAGCTGGACCCCGGACGGCAATTCGGCTAATGTTCCGCTAACACCGGGCAGGACAACCATCTCGCCCTCGACAGCCACCCCAAGCCGATGAGCTACGCGGGACACCTTTCTGATCCTAGCTTTTAGGGTGTTCGGATCTAGGGTTTCGTCGGCATACATCACCAGGTTAAAGCCAAGTTCAGCCGCCTGGAGGACAGAGGACATGTCTGGCGATTCGTTAAAGACCAGGGCTGCTGGCACCGATAAACTATTACCGACGGCTAATCCCACGTTTGCATATACACTCAGGGGTTCGCGCACTATCCGGTCGGGGTGCGGTAAGTACAGGCCACTGAAACCCAGAAACACCGGTGAGCGCGTATCCTCGGCCGCATCGGCCACGGCCATCAGGGAAGCCAGGTCCCAGCTTTCGAAGTATCCGACGGCGTATCGGCCAGCATCTGCGGCAGCCATTAGATCGCTAAAACTTGCTAGGGGCATGGACTATCTCTGTTCAAATCAACATCTCTCCCGCCGTCAACCCGGCCTGACGGCAAAGAGAAGCCATCGAGTCCTCGTCACAACCTGCCCACCGCACCCGGCCAAGCCACACGGCGCCATCTCCGACGGCGACCAAGCAACGGGTCTTGCCGAGAGTCACTAATGTGCCCGGCGGTGATGATTGTTGGTCTTGGACTACCTCTGCTCGAGCTAAATAGAGACGCTGACCGGCAATGGTGGCGAAACATCGTCCTGGCGTCATGAGGATGTGGCGTCTGATCTTCGCCGCCGGCCATGTCCAGTCGATGCGGAAATCTTCCTCGCTAGTGGACGAAAAGTAAGAGCCTCCGCTGGCCGGCTGGGCTCGTTGAGGGACGGAATCGTTTGCCGCATCGGTCAGTAACCGGCCGACCAGGGGCGTACTCCGTTCCATGATGCGGTCATAAAGGGTGGACACTGTGTCATCAAGGCGCGTGCGTACCTTCACCTGATAGATAATTGCGCCCGTGTCGATGCCCGGATCCATGACGTGTATGGTCAACCCAGCCCAGAGTTCATCCCCCCGTAGAGTCCAAAATACGGGGTGCTTGCCCCGGTAGTCGGGCAAGAGAGAGGCATGGAAGTTTGCAGCCAACAGGCGCGGGACAGAAAGGATTGGCGGGCCTAAGATCAGGGAGTAGCCCGCTGCCACAAAAAGGTCTGGCGCCAGAGAGTTCATCTTTGCCAAAAAATGCGACTCCTCTGGGTAGGCTGGCGCCATAGCTGGTATACCTTGACGTTGGGCAGCATCGACGAAGTTGGGCAAGCCGGCCGGCAGTGGATTGGTTGAGTCCCGTCTGGTTATAGGCACGTCAACCACAGCAACCAATTGGCAGGAATCATTCAGCAAGGCATCAAAATGACGGGCGCTGAAGACGCTCTGGGAATTCCCCCAGAAAACAACTCGAATACTCATCGACTTGAGATTTGCTTTGACGCTTGCCTGTCTACAGCCACCGTTGGGCTTTTGAGGGAAATTGGATCTTCTTAAAGATGGCGGCCCGTTCTTCTAACGGACGCTCGACGGCCATGCGTTCGATGGCCGAACCCAGCTGAACACCGTGGCAATCAGTGTGGTCTACCATATATTGAGCCGTTTCAGGATCAGACAGGGCCGCGCCATGGGCCAACAGGATCACGTCCGGTTTCAGTGATCGGGCCAGGTCATAGTGGGCTTGAGAGCGCTCGGCCATCTCCTCGATGGAACGACCCTCGCCGTAACCCGTTGTTCCGCCGCGGGTGATCCCAGCGTGGAAGATGTATATATCCGGCGCTGCCTCGCTCAGCAGCCGTTCTGCATCTTCCATGTTGAAAGCATAACCGATGGTTAACAAATCTAGCTCTTTTGCTAGGTTGAGCATATTGAGCTCATGCTCGTAACCTAAACCGGTTTTCTCTAAGGTTTTACGGAACTCGCCATCGAACCAGGCCACCGTCGGAAAATTGTGCACGCCGGAGTAACCTATGTGCTTTAAGTCGGCGAGGAACAAACCCATATCGCGCAGGGGATCGACCCCATTAACACCGGCGATGACCGGAACCTCTTGGACCTGGGGAAGTACTTCTCGCTTTCCAACATCGTAGATCAACTGGTTGGCATCTAAGATGGGCAGCATGCCTGCCAGAGAGCCGTACCCCTGCATCCGAAAGTAACCGGTGTTGTAGACCCCGAGGATGTCGACGCCTCCCCGCTCGATGAATTTCGCAGCGATGCCGTTGCCGGCGCCAGTCATGACCAGCGGCCGGCCGCGTTTGACCTCCCCCCACAGTCGATCCAAAAATCCTTGTCTTGTGTATCGTGTCGCCATGATCTGTCTCCTGGGTATGAGATAAGGCGCGGCCATCGGGCAAGGCGTTATCTAGGAGGATAAAATAAACTCCCAGCTGCCTGACCCCTATTTTGAACGCCTCTCGATTAGATCTATTAGTAGTTGCGCTGCCTCAGCGGCAAAAGCCGGATCTTCTATGTGTGTATCGCGCTCGATAACGGTGAAATTGTCGGGCAACCCGGCTTTGAGGGCCTCGACAAAAGCCTGATCAGCCACGGGATCATAGAAGCCCTCTCCCTCAACGGCGTAACTGTCATAGCCGGCTGTGGGTATCATGAAGATCGCTTCGTCCTTGGTGTGGCTCAACCGAGCAGCCACTTCCTGGCCAACCGCAGCCATTTCCTGGCCATCAAGCCGCACGTCAGTGATTTGTGGACTGTGGCGGATCAAGGTCCGGGTATTAAAGGGGGGCGGCACTGTCTCCGGCTCATTAAAAACCAGCACTTCGATGGCTCCTGGGCATAGCACCTGCGGCAATCCCAGCCGGCCGGCCGTGGTTAAGCGCTTGTCGCCTCCTGCCAGCAGCGCATCGTACATCTCATTAGATACCTCGATTGTCGAGTAGTCCAGTACGGCCCTAATGACGCCCTCTTCCATCAGCTGTTCCATAGCTCGACCGCCGGGCCCAATGGCGTGGAAGACGATGGTTTCGTAACCCGCTGCCTCCAATACTTCAATCGCCTTCATTGCGCCTTGGGTGGTAATGCCCACTGTGGTCACAGCCACCAGAGGATTACCATCACGCTCGAGAGCGACATCCACACTAGCCATGCCACAGACGGCTCCTGCAGCGTTGGCCAGGATCTTGCGCATGACTGGATTCAAGCCCAAGATGTCGGTCACTGAGAACATCATGGTGATATCCTTTATATCAACCCAGGGCGCTACGTTGCCCGAAGCCATGGTCGAGACCATGACCTTGGGAAACCCATAGGGCAGTGCCCTCATGACGCTTGTTGCCAAAGTCGTTCCCTGGGTGCCGCCCATGGACACAATGCCCTGGGCCTCACCCTCATCGACCAATTTGGTTACGATAACCGTCGCTCCGGCAGCCATGATTGGCGCAGCTATCTCCCGATCTGGATTCTCTAGCAACGTGGCCAAAGGCGTGCCACCGGCCTCGGCTACCTGTTCTCGTGTGATATCGGCCTTAGCGGCTGGCTTTCCGACCACGCCAACGTCGATCACTAGCGCCAGGTCTCCTAATCCCTCGATCTGTTTCCTCATATACTGGGCTTCCTGCCCTTTCGTATCCAACGTGGCCAGAACAATAATAGTCTTCTTATTCATGCTCCAAACTCCCTTCCGTATGGAATCAATCTACTCCTTCTATAGGTCGCCATATAGTCCACCACGAGAGGCGAAACGTTAAGCGAAACGTTAAAATGATGTCACTCAAAGTCTCAAGGTATCGATAGCCTGATATTTTGAATGTTCCTTATGCCGATCTAGGAAATGAGCAACCCTCGACAGTCTGCTCGTCTTCGACGATCGTTAAGCGCTTGCGCCTTCAGCTAACTTGATCTGCTCCTGTAGCCAGGCGACAGACTTGACGACATTTTCCTCGCCGTCGCTTTCGATAGAGAAAACGCCATCCCAATCGGTCTCGGTCAGGAACTCAATGCACTTTGTGATGTTGGGAGCATTGACGCCTTCGCCGATGTAGACAGTCGAGGCCGAGATACCGGTGCTCTTACCCCGCGCGGCGTCTGCAAGTTCTTGGCTGACATCCTTGACGTGCACATGGTTCACGTACTTACGAACGGCCTTCAAAAATTCGACTGGGTCATTCCCTGCGATGAAGGTGTTGCCCGTGTCGAAGTTGATCTGCACGTATTCGGACTGGAAGTGTTCGACGATATCGGTGATGACCTCTACGTCATTGGTGAAGGGACCATGTGGCTCGACGTTGAGAATGACCTTATGGTTTTCGGCCACTGATACGCACTGAGCGAGGTGATATTTGATGATATCAATCTGTTCTTTGTCTGACATCCCCTCAACCTTGTATTTGCCGTCGGTTGTGTCGACGCACGGGCAGCCCATTAAGCCAGCAAAAATGATACCCTTGCGAATGAAATCTATACACTCCCAACGGTTAATTGGGAAGGATACATCCAGCTGTGAAGGTTTGAGGCCTAGTTTGTCCAACTTCTTGCGCAGCTCTAGTGGATCGCTGTTGAGGTCAATGAATGGAGCAAAACCAAGGCCCGTGAAGAACTCGGTGCCGCCGACTGCCTCAAACTCGCAGTATTCGACACCCTGCTTTGCGATGACGTCCAAACAGTATTCAACAGACTTGTCCTCGTGTCGCCAATTATCCGTATTGATCCCAAGTTTAATCATGACCCGCTCCTCTTGATACACCGGCTCGGAGTGCCATAAGACCCCATTGACCATGAGCCGTAGTGGTCAATACAGGTCTTCGTGACTCAAACATCTTCTAACAGGCGTTGTGCCGTGATATGATCAGTAACAAGAACGTCAACTAATTTCCGCCTGAGAGCTGCCCGGATGGCCTCAAATTTCGCCGAACCTCCCGCCACACCTACAACTCGCTCGATCTTCAGGAGTTCAGCGAGGGAGAGGCCGATCACTCGGCTATCCAGCTCAGAAGCAACGGGGTATCCTCGGTCGTCGTAATAGCGGAGATTGATGTCCCCTACGGCGCCCTGCTTTTGGAGCTCGGAGATTTCCGACCAACTGACGATGGTGCTCTGCCGGCACAGGATCGAGTCAGGTCGAGGTGCTCCGATCCCCATAAAAGCAAGGTTCGCCGCCGCTCCTTGCTCGAGAGCCCGCACAACAAAGGGATCGTTTCGAAACGCCTTACCGGCGGCATCGGTGCCAGCCACGCCCGGAGCTGGCAGCAACACAGCCTGACCACCAAGCGCCTTGGCCAGGCGCCGGGTCAGTTCAGTCGCATGGGTCTCGTCGATAGGATCGCCTAATCCGCCTAGCCCCTGGACAACTTTCACTCCATTTATTCCGGCCGGGGGTCCGCTGGCTTGGAGGGCTTCGACCATACCTAGGAGAGAGCTACCCCAACTAATAACGACCTCATCGCCAGGTTGCAACACCCGCAGTAAATAATCGGCCGCCCCAGCACCGATTTCGCGCGCCACTAATGACTGCTCATCATAGGCTGCGGTTTCCACGATGATGGCTTCGCGCAGACCAAATCCTTGTTCCAGGGCTTTCTCTAAGTCAGCGTGAGCCCCCATAACCGGCCGAATGTTGATTCGTACGATGCCCTGTTCCCGGGCCTCATGCAATAGGCGCTGAACTTTCTGCCGGGAGAGTCGCAGGCGGGTGCTTATCTCCGACTGAGTGAGTTCTTGCTCGTAGTACAGTTTTGCGGTTTTGACCAGCATCCGCTGGTGTTCGAAGGTGGCCACAGTCGTCCTGATTCAGGATCGTATGAGCATCTGCTCGCCATTGGATATTTGCTCATCAATATTATGAACCAAAACGCATGCCTTGTAAAGCAGGTAGAGTAAGTAGGCTGGTTCTTGAATTTCAACTAACCACACGTACTCAACGATAAGGTCGGGTTCGGGCGCCAGCGACATTGAGATCAGGTTAAGTTGTCGCGTCCGTGTCTTATGAAGATGCAAACCCAGATGAAGAGAAAACAGACCGCTCTGGGGAGATTGCACTGGACCGTAACTACTTCATCGCTGCCACTTCCTGGTAGCGGAAACAACCCACTGCATGGTCGTTGACCATGCCCACGGCCTGTAAGAAGGAAACACGACACAAATCGTCTGATCGTCTTCAGTGGGGGGATAGATTTGGACTGATCCTACTTCACAGTTGCTACTTCACGGAAGCGAAAGCAATCTACTGTGGGATCGCTGATTAGTCCCATAGTATGTACAAAGGAGTACTGAGAACTACCCTTTCAGCGGAAGGTGACTAAGGGAAAACAAACTCTCCGGCCGTGCATTCGGCCAGATTCTGCCATTCGAGCAGGGTGTTGATATTGGTACGGGAGCGGTCCTCGGGCTCGATGGCCGTTAAGCCCCAGCCTACCTGAACGGCTACCGGGGTAGGGCCATGGAGTTCGGCCGGTTCCCATGCAGCTTGATAGTGGTCCTTTAGATGAAAATCCACCAGATCAACCTGCCACGCTACCGATTCGCCTGGCGGTAGCGGCCGGGTCAGGGGGATCTCAATCATGCTGTAGTCGATATCTGGATCCGGCGGATTCACACCAAAGAGAATTAACAGGGAGCCATCTTCCCGGAGGATGAAATAGGGCAAACGTGGGCTGTCAAAGAGGTGGATCACTTCTGGCAGACCGTTAAAGAAATCGACAGACAGGGACGGCCGGTCTGGATTCTCCAGATTGAGATGGCAAGTTAAGGCAACGGTACCGTTATGGTTAATAAGCCCCATATTTCCTCGTTTACATGCCTCAGCGGGTATCGCGACCACCGCTGCCGTGGCGCGCTTTCAGACCATGCTCGCTACGCAAATCATTTTCCGTAGTCGGGCCGGTGGCCACCGTCTGTTCTTCTTCCTTGTTGGTATAATCGCCGCTGGTGGCGGCCTGTTCACGACGGTTCCGGCCGGCTCTATTGTGTTGGGCATGGATCAATTCATGACCCAAGATGATGAAGACGGGATCAGAGATTTCGTTACCGCTTTTATCATTCACCTTGATATCCTCATCCTTGAGAGAGGGATCGATCTGGATGATAGTGCCGCTGCCACTGCCGGCCCGGCCGCCCGGTTTTTCTAACGCGTCAGCGCCACCAACGCGAATTGCATTGCCGCCGCCGTAAATTTGAGCTGCCGAAGGACGTATAGTTACCTTGTTTGTTGCTCCGGCCACCAGGTTTACGACCACCGAACGGCCGGTGGGCCGGGATAGCAACTTGCCGAATTGAGTCAACATGTTGTTTTTGAAACCGGCGTTGTCTTTTCCATTTATATCTTTTTGGGTAATGATCAGGTTTCCTGTTCCCGATTCCAGCTTGGACCAGACTTCCTCCAAGATGGCGAAGGCCGATTCAGTTATCTGTTCCCCTTCAACGCCAGCAAAGCTCTCGTTGGTATCGTCTGGCACTATCCAGAAGGTGCCGAATTTGGTATCAATACCATGACCGGGGGGTGAATCACCCTGGCGCTGAATATTCTCTTGGGAGACAGAATTCTGCAGGTTGGCCTTTTCCTGGATGAGGGTGGTTACATAGGCGTTGCCCTTCAGCCGGCCGATCTTTGTCGCTGCTTCCTGGCGCTGGACGGTGTTAAGGCGGCTATCCGCCACCATGGTTTTTAGCTGATTGAGGTCCTCGGTAAAGGCAGTGAAATCCTGCAAGGCGCCGGCCGGTTCTTGGACGGGTATAGAGTCCTGGATCGGCTTGCTTGGCCGTTTTTCACTTTCCTTGCCGTGCCCTTCGTGACGTCCTTCCGTCATGTTTTTCCCAACGGTACCGCCTATTCATGCGTAGGTTTTCTAATCCGCATGATACATTCTTACGGACCAATTATCAAGAGGTTGTACGGTTGACAAAATCAAAAGACATACCGCTTAACCTGACTGGATCACCATCGACCGGCGAGCACAAACCTTTTAGGCGATGAGGATTACCGGCTTCAGACATGGAGAGGATTCCATTCGGCTCCGATCAATGAGGCACTTGCCGTTACGAACTGTGGTTTGGATAAGCAGGTGTTAGGCTTACCTGACTACCTCGTGGTAGCGGAAGCAGTCAGTCGCAAAGTACCGTTCCGGAGTAACCTCAGGATATTAATCTCAGGTGCCAATGGCCAAACCGAGCAATTAAGGGAGGGGAAACTAGAATCTCTGTCGCATATGGCTAGCCAACTCTTGCGATCCCCCTGGAGGTCAAGCTATTCAGCAGCCGCATTCTTGACCCTGATTGTCTGGGGCATTATACGGCAACGATCAACGATTAGCGGTTAAAAAGGGAGCTTTGGCGAGAGTTACTGCCGGAGCAGGCTGGCGACAAGAATCTCCTGGTCGTCAAACGGCCAGGAGACCTCGGTTGCGGGATATTGGATCGAGGCTATTACTTACTAGCCTGTACGAATGGCGCGTTCACCCGGCCAGTCCAGCGAGCTGCATCACCGTCCACTTCTTGACCAGCAGCGGTATTCCTCTCGTAGATCCCAACCCTGCCAATCCAGCGGGCTGCTTCAGCGTCTAGAGCGGCATTGGCTTTCGCCAGATGGTAATCGCCCCTGCCAATCCAGCGGGCTGTTTCAACGTCTAGAGCGGCATTGGCTTTCGCCAGGTGATAATCGCCCCTGCCAATCCAGCGGGCTGTTTCAGCGCCTAGAGCGGCATTGGCTTTCGCCAGGTGGTAATCGCCCCTGCCAATCCAGCGAGCTACTTCAGCGTCTAGAGTGGCGGTGGCTTTCGCCAGGTGGTAATCGCCCCTGCCAATCCAACGGGCTGCTTCAGCGTCAAGAGCGGCATTTGCTTTCGCCAGTTGATAATCGCCCCTGCTAATCCAACGCGCCGCTTCAGCGGATACATCCTGTCCGGCATCGGCTGCTTCAACGAGTAAGTTATTATCTGGCATGTAAGATGCGATAGCCACAAGCCCAACAAATAGCATGCAAATTCCCAGTACCATCTTTATCAGCTGCCTGTTCATTTCATTTCTCCTTCTTAGTAAATATGGAATGTTCAATCCTCAAAATGGCGGGTCATCCACTGAGTTCCGGTGGAATTGGCCATGTGATGCATGTAACTGTCAGCACTGTAACAGGTCTGCCGTTCGTATCCGTCTGCCCGCCCGTTAATTAGCGTATTTTCTTCAAAGTAGTCGTTCTTCTGTTATAATGAAAATCAGTTCAGCGCAGAGTCAGACCTGCGATGTGAATCAAGCAGCAGGTAAACGGCCGCTCTTGTTAGAAAAACGGGAGTCGTACGTGGGGTTGAAGATATCTTTGCTCGGACAATTCAATTTACAGGCAGATGAGTCGCCGATTGAATTGCCATCCAGACCGGCCCAGTCGTTACTGGCCTATCTGGCCCTGAATGCGGGAGTAACTCAACGAAGAGAGAAGCTCGCTGGTCTCCTTTGGCCTGATGCGACCGAGACCAACGCCCGCAGCTACCTGCGTCAGGCGCTCTGGAAAATACGCAAGTCGCTAGATGCTGGCTCCCTTAGCTGGGAAGAATATCTACAGATAAGCAACATCAGCGTCACAATGGATACTCACGCAGATTACTGGCTGGATGCCGCAAAGCTTCAAGAGCCAGTCGAACCGGAGAACGTGGAAGAGTTGATGAGGATTGTCCGGCTCTACAAGGGGGAACTCTTGCCTGGATTCTACGATGAGTGGGTATTGGTAGAGCGGGATCGTCTTCAGTCAGTCTATCACCAGAAGATGAATATGCTGATCGAGGAGCTGGCTGAGAGGGAGAGATGGGATGAGCTATTGCAATGGGGCGAGGATTGGATCCGGTTAGACAATTCGCCGGAACCAGCACACCGAGCCTTGATGGAGGCCTACGCGGGCTTGGGGGACCAGGGCATGGTTAGCGCCACCTACCAGCGATGTGTGGAGTCTCTTAGTCGGGAGCTTGGATTGGATCCATCGCCTAAGACGCGAGAGTTGTACGAGCAGATACTACGCGGAGAGTGGGAGGCATCCCCGGGGAAGCTGGTTCGAGAAGCCGTGCGATTACAGCGCGAGCCGCTCTTCTTGAATGTGTTCGAACAAAAAGATATAGAACAGCCGGTTTTTGTAGCCCGAGAAAGAGAGCTCGATCAACTAAACAGCTTCCTCGAGCTGACCCTAAACGGACAGGGTAGAGTGGTCTTTGTTACCGGTGAGACTGGCTGCGGGAAAACCGCATTGGTACAGGAGTTCACCCGTTTGGCCCAGGGCGATCATCATGATCTAGTTGTTGCCAGCGGAAACTGCAACGCGCAAACGGGCATAGGCGATCCGTATTTGCCCTTTCGCGAAATCCTCGGACTATTGACCGGAGACGTGGAAGCTCGCTGGGACGCCGGGACGATATCCGGTGAACACGCCCGCCGTCTTTGGAATACTCTACCCTTGACGGCCGAGGCCATAATAGTATCCAGCCCTTATCTGATTGATACCCTTATCCCAGGTTCCGCCCTTCTCGATCGTGCGCTGGCATACGCCCCCACAAAACAAGAGTGGCA
>JBARZW010000286.1:0-6034 GCA_049650305.1 Promineifilaceae bacterium (SeqCode) | reverse complement strand
GTGGAGGGCGAAGAGTTCACGGCCGAGGTGGTGGCCAGAGTTCTGGAAATTGACGAGAAGAAGATTGTACAGCGCCTAAGCAGCGAATTGGACCGGAAGCACCGCTTGGTGCGGGCTCGTGTTATCGAGCGGCTGGGGTCGCAGCGCGTATCACGCTACAGATTCAGGAATTATCTTTTTCAGAAGTATCTTTACGACAATCTGGATCAGGTGGAACGATCGTATCTTCACGAGGATGTGGGCAATGCGTTGGAGGAATTGTATGGGGATCGAGCCATCGATAAAGTGGTAATCGCTCCGCAGTTGGCCTGGCACTTTCGGGAAGCGGGAATAGCGGAGAAGGCGATATATTATTTGCACAAAGCAGGGGAGCAGGCCTCACACGTGTCCGCTTATCAGGAGGGGATTACTCATCTAGCCAGAGGGCTAGAATTACTCACCACCCTGCCCGACTCTCCCGAGCGAGCTCTGCAAGAACTCGCCCTGCAACTAGCCCTTGGAATAGCCTGGCAAGGCGTCACGGGTGCTCGGTCCTCGGAAGTGAAACAAGCCAACACCAGGGCCTATGAATTATGCCAACAGACAGGTGAGACAACTCAGCTCTGCCAGGTATTGGGAGAGATGGTGGAATTCGAATATGTTGGGGCTGAGTACCGTTCGGCACGGGAGCTCGCAGAAGAGGCGCTCAGTCTGGCTCGCCAGACCGAGGACCCGCAGCTCGTAGCGCTGGGCCACTGGTATCTGGGATTTATCCATTTCGCTCTTGGAGAATTCACGACTGCCCATGATCACCTCGAGATCGTGATCTCTTTCTATGAACCTCAAGCACATCACCATCCCTTTGTTGTCCTTCGCGGAAAAGACGCTGGACTGGGCGCTCTGGCATATGATGCCTGTTGCCTGTGGTGTCTGGGTTATCCGGAAAAGGCCTTGAAGAGCAGTCAAGAGTCGTTGGCCCTGGCGCGAGAGCTGGGCCATCCTTTTTCGCTGGCCGATGTCCTCGCTCATGGTGGTTGCCTATTACACAAGATGCGGAGGGATGCGGACGCGCTAAAGGAATATGCAGAAGAGTTTATGCGACTAACACTTCCTAATATTCGAGGCTGGCGGGGGACGGGAGAGAGTTTCCTGGGTGAGGCGCTGGTCATGATGGGCCAGGTTCAAGAGGGGATGGACCAGATTCGTGAGGGCTTGACAACCAAGCATTCTATAGACACGTGGTGTTACGGGTCAGGAACACTTGGCACTTTGGCTGAGGCGGAGGGCAAAACAGGTCACCCAGAGAAGGGCCTAACCATCCTGAACGAGGCTCTCGCCCTAGTGGAACAAACGGACGAACGTTACTTGGAAGCCGAGCTTTACAGGCTGCGAGGGGAGCTGCACATCATGCAGGGCGACGATGATCAGGCGGAAGACAGTTTTGAGAAAGCCATTGAAGTAGCCCGCCGTCAGAGCGCAGGGTCGTGGGAGCTGCGGGCTTCGATCGGCTTGGCCCGTCTCTGGGAGAAGCAGGGCAGGAAAGAGGAAGCGCAAAAGGTGCTGGGGCCGGTCTACAGTTGGTTTACGGAAGGATTTGACACACCCGATCTGAGAGAGGCCAGGGCGCTGCTGGAGGAAATATCTTAGGTATCAACCTTCAGCCGTGATCAGGATAGAGATAACGGTCACTTGTGTCGAAGCAACATCCGAGCGGGGCTGAGACAAGCCATAAATGGCCCTATACTTGGCAGCTCGAGTCCTGTAGCGCCCACAGTCTACACGGCTGCGAGTATGTAAGGACATGACCGGCCGATATCTGGCAGACGCATTATGATTCGGCCGTGTCTGTTTCGATCTTGACAATGATACACCCGGCTTTGGCCAGTATACGGGGTATATGACGCACGAGATCACTATCCTTTCGTTTCTCTGATTCCGGTAGGGCCTCCCATGGCACCAGGGAAGAATGCTGTTTTTGTGCCCTCACCGTCTCCGTACCGTATCG
Organism: Promineifilaceae bacterium (SeqCode); assembly: GCA_049650305.1. Lineage (GTDB taxonomy): Bacteria > Chloroflexota > Anaerolineae > Promineifilales > Promineifilaceae > UBA11865. The sequence goes on along the minus strand of JBARZW010000286.1, from coordinate 4,050 downwards.
CCAGCCTTTGGCCAGCTTGACATTCATCCAACGCTGGTGCTCTTGCCTTGCCATCTGGTCTACAAGTGGATCTGAGAAGTCAACGGGATATTTATCGTCCAGGGATTGGGAGATGGAATAGCCCGCTAGCGTCAGTTTGTTTGCCATATCGCGGACGTTGTCTCTGTTTTGCTCTTTAAGATGATCAGGTAAGTGTTCATAGGGAACGGCCGCGGGGTTGGATCTTCTCTCCTCTGTACTCAGGCTCTCCAGAAACAACTCGTGGACGGCCGCGGCCAGGATCTCTAACACACCGCTTTGTAGGAACAGTTGCCACTCCGCCTCAGCTTCGCCAGCATTCCCTGCTCTTCTCCCTTGTTCAAGATCCGCTGTCATTGATTGATCCTTCCTGTTCTATTTCGCATCCATGGCAGATCCGGTCATCATCTCTAACAAAGGCTCTTCTGCAGGTTTGCCCGCCTAACCACCGGCCGGTTCTTCCCCAATCTGGCATGTCTCGCGGTAGGGCATATCCCCCAGAAAATGCTCCCATTCCATGAGCGTCAGATTGCGGTTGGCTACCGTACAAGCCTGCGCTCCCCAGGTATCTTTCGCCAGGTCCCAAAGAATGACAGAGCTATCGCTGCCGCTGGAGGCCAGCATCTGGCCATCGGGGCTGAAAACAACCGCGTTGATGAAAGAATCCCGACCGACAATGATGGCACCTCCAACTGCCTGTCTGGTCTGTACATCCCAAAAGCGGATGGTGCCATCCCAACTGCTGGAGGCCAGCAGCCGACCATCAGGGCTAAATGAGACGCTGGAGACGGCTTCGGTATGTCCTGTCAGTGGTTTGCCAATGAGCTCGCGGGTCTCGATGTCCCAAAGGCGAATAAGACGGTCGCCACCGGCCGAGGCTAGAATCCGGCCGTCAGGGCTGAAGGCCAGGCCCATGACTGTATCACTATGACCAGCGAGGGGCTCGCCGTCAGGCTGCTGTGTTTCCACGTCCCAAATCAGGATATCGCCACCACCCCGGCCCGAGGCCAGCATCCGACTGTCTGGGCTGAAGGCGATGCTCCAGACATCGTTGCTGCGCATGGAGGTTCCATCAGGAGGTGCGATGTCAGTCAGAGGTTCGCTCAAGGGCTGACCGGTCGCCGGATCCCAGAAGATGATCGTTCCATCCAAGCAACCGGATGCAGCGAACCGCCCATCCGGGCTAAAGGCGACGGTGAATACTTCATCGGAATGTCCCTCCATGCCCAAGGCAATCGGGTGACCAGATTGGACATCCCACAGGCTGACGTTGTTGCCCCAGTCAAAGGTGCCAGCTACCAGGGTCTGGCCATCCGGGCTAAAGGCTACGCTGGTGACGCCTCCCCCGGTCTCGCTGACCTGGTATTGATCTACCTGCTGGCCCGTACCCAGATCCCACATTGTGACCATGCTGTCTGAACCTCCGGACGCCAACAGTCGCCTATCGGGACTGAAGGCTATGCCCAGTGCCGAGGCTTGACGCCCTTCAAGTGGCTCGGACAGAGGGTGGGCAAGCTTCAAGTCCCAGAGCACAATGGTACCATCCGCGCTGCCGGTTGCTATCGTTCGACCATCCGAGCTGAACGCCAGTTCGGTCATCGCCCAGGTATTGCCTAGGAGCGGCTGGCCGATATGCTCGCCGCTTTCCATATCCCAGAGAGTCAGGACGTTGTCTTCACTGCGTTCGTCCCCTTTGCCGATGGAAGCCAGGATCTTTCCATCCGGGCTAAAAGCGAAGGGACCACCAACCCCCAACTCACTGGTTATGGTAGCGCTTGTGGCCTGTCGAGCGGACAGATCCCATAGAATAATCGACTCTTCTCCATTGGATAAGGCGAGCTTCGACCCATCCGGGTTGAAAGCCAGGTGACCGCCGAACCCAGTATCCATGTGAAGTGGTTGTCCTATTAGTGATCCGGTCTGGGCATCCCACAAGGCGATAAGGTCGTCAGAGCCGTAAGAGGCTAATATCTCGCCATCTGGGTGAAAGGTCAGGCCGGAAAGGCTTATATCGTGGGCGATGCGTGGTTCCCCAACCGGCTGCCGCGTTTCCATGTTCCACAAGGTGATGGTTCCTTGCCAGCCGTCAGCGGGCGTCGTTCCTGATGAGGCCAACCAATGACCATCGGGACTGAAAGTCAGGTTACCTGCAGCGTTGCCCATATAATCATTTTCGCTACGGAAGCCGAGAAGCGGGCTGCCGTCTCGTTCTCTTGCCTCTACATCCCACAGCTCAATAGACCCCTGTACGCACTCGCCAAAAATGCTAGGGTCCATTTCGTGACAGCCAGCGACGGCCAATGTACGGCCATCGGGGCTGAAAGCCAGGGAAGAAGGGCTGCCGACATGGTTGACCAGCAGGGTGTCGACGAGCTGGTTGGCTTCCACGTCCCACAGGAAGACACCCCCTTGAACACACGTGGTGAGCCCTTCGTACTCTTCTTCTATACACGCTGCACTGGCCAGGTACCGGCCGTCAGGGCTGAAGGCCATGTCATACACCGGGCCAATGTGTCCATGTAAGAAGGCTCGCATATAAGCGCTGCGACCCAGCCCGTCGAGCAAGCTGCTCCTGGCCTCAATTGTCTCGTCCAGGGCGTTTGCCTCCAGGCTCAGAAGGAGAGCCATGTCAAGCTGATCGTCGAGATTTATCTCTGCCTGGGCGGCCAACTGGCGCGACAGGGCTACCCTCAAGGCTTCTTCGGCCTCCTGCTGGGCAGCCACGGCCGTGCTGGCGATGATGGCTTGGGCTGCTGCGGCCGTTCCCTGAAGATTGGCGCGTTCATCTGCCGCTTCCTGTTCCAGAAATGCCCGGTCTCTTTCGGCGTTGGTCTGGATGAGAACGGCGGCTACGACGGCAGCGGTGATTAGTAACACGGCGGCGATGATGGCGAAGGTTGTGACTCGGCGCCGGCGGTTTTCGTCCTGGCGGCTGGCTATCACAAATGCACGCTGCAGAGGTGAAGGCTCCGGATCCAAACCAACACTCTCAGCGATGAGAGCCTCAGCCTCTTTGAGCGCGTCGCCGCGGAGAAGGAAACTGGGCGAGCGACCCTGGCGATCCCAGCTCGCTGCGCTTCTCTGCAGGTCGCCCAAAGCCCGGATCCGGTCGATATCCTGTGCAAGCGCGTCGATGAGCTCCGTTAGCGACTGTTCAAAGCCACCATTCACTTGGAAGGGTATATACTGCACGGCGCTGATCCGCTGCCAGTTGCGACGAGCCAAGGTTTTCAACTTGCCTTCTGGAAGGGCGACGCCATCGGGCACAACCTCGGTGTCGGGAACGGCGTCCAAGGCCATGGTGACATTGATCAGAGTAGCTGCCTCGCTGCTGTCGTCGCATAGCATGAGCGGGATCTTTCTTTTACCGTGAGCATGGGCGTGGGCTATCTCGGCGTTACAGAAGGGCGATACCACAGATTCCGGGCTAATTAGGAAGACAAAGTTGTCGGCCGCTTCGATCCCTTGCTCAATCTCAGGCCACCACTCTGAGCCAGCCAGGATCCCTCTCAGAGGATCTTTGCGTTTGTCAAACCAGGGATCCTTGCCGCCCTTAATCAGACCGTCCGCCAGGCGCTCAACAACAGGCAGGTGGCGCCGGGAGTAGGAGATGAATGCGTCGGTGTGTGGGAGGTTTTCCGAAGACATCGGTATTAACGATATGAATGCATCAGGTAAACCATTTCGGAGTAAAAACCACCTCGGTGCAAGGCGCTATTTCTCATCATCAAGTAGCGGTCGTTTCGCTGGCAGCGGCACTATTCCTCAGTTTGTTTCCTCCTATAATAAGATGAGTGCTGCTAACCTGGAAACCCGCTCGAGCGAGTAAGCCCGGCGACTCCCTCGTGGAAGCACGATTCTTCTCCTTCTCTTCTTCAGGTAAATCCTGCCAGGGGAGTAGTGCTGGGTGAGTCTTCTTCTTGGGGTCCTTAGATCCCGGACCGTAGGTCCATCCCTTAAGGCTTTGATCCTCGCGCCAGCGTTCATGTTCGAGCTCGGCCATTAGCTCTATCTCCTCCGGCCGGAACTGGA
>JBARZW010000285.1:0-9181 GCA_049650305.1 Promineifilaceae bacterium (SeqCode) | reverse complement strand
CGCCCATGATCGCTGCCCGGACGACGGCCGCGTCGGCGCCCACAAGTATCGTGTACAGGGCGATTCCGGCGAGGACGAACCAGGCTGACCTTCTATGACCCAAGAATGGTTTGCTGATTGCCAGTAGAACGCCGGCCAGGATGGCGATATTGAACCCGCAAATCAAAAACCAAACCGGACGTTCAGTTTCAGTTGATGGGAGCTCTTTCTTGGGCTGGATTTGGGGAGTCTATCAGTCTAAGGTATTGAAATCGGAGCTGTCTACCTATGGATCGGCATACTACGAAGATTGGGTTAATATCCAGGCTATACTTCGGGATATTTACTAGTTATGTCGCCTGATAGCACGAGAGGAGTGACAGATGACCGTGAAATACGGTCAGATAGCTGGTAATACCAGCATCAATGCTATGATCTACTACTGCTTCGCGTATATATGTGAAGAAAACCAGCGGAATTTCGTGAAGAAGTTTCAGGAACAACCCCACGATTCAGATCAAATAAAGCACACCTTCAGAGAATTGGTTTTGGGAGGCTATCTCAGCTCAAAAGGTTTTAGAGTTATACATGATTATGTAATTGATAATCAAACACCTGACTGGAGTATCTTGGATGTGGAAGGACAATCGATTACGGGCATTGTTGAGCTGACAAACTTCCATATCGATAAGGCCTCAGAGAATGATATAAAAGAACAAATGCACGCCAGAGGCAGAGCGAGCTACTGGCGAGATCAGAACAAGGACAATGTCGCACGTCTGTAGCACTCTATCTGGTGTAAGGCTTCGGTATACAAGTCTCTGATTGAAAAGCTTCAGGTCCCGTACGTCGTGGGTGTGTTTGGCGAGTTAGAAGTAGCAATAGGCTTCGAAGAAGTGTGTCTCTGCCCCTTTGATGAGACTACTGGACTCTTTGATATGTACCCGGAACTCAGCGGGGTTCTATACTTTGAGGAAAACCTTGGGCAATACTCATTCAGATACGCAAGCAACCCAAACGCATTGCAAAAGATAGAGTTGCCTGTTGATATCTTCCCATCTGCGGCGGCCTAACCCGTCTCTGGAACCGATAGCGCCTACGGGTATTCGAATATGGGCGGTTTCACGCGCTTGCAGAGTGACCTGTATTGAAAGTTCATTCACCCACCCGGCGCTGCGGCTCAGCTCCAGCCCGTTAGCTGGCATTGAAATAGCGGAATGCCATGTATAGTGGACAAGTTAAATCTGACTAGGCTCATGCCAGAACCTATGGCCAAGGTTTGATATGAGTAAACTTGAAAGAGTTCCTCGCTTCATATGGCGTCTATTTCGATTTTTGCCTCCGAGGATTGCATACTCGTTAGGGCTTGGCTCGCTTGTAGGGCGGTTTGTGCTCTTATTAGAAACGACAGGCCGAAAGTCTGGTCTTCCCAGAGTAACTCCTCTTCAATACGATGAAGTCGATGGGATTATCTATGTGGCATCGGCACGCGGTGTGAAAGCCGACTGGTACCGAAACCTCGCAGCAAATCCGAATGTAGAGGTCACGGTCGGTTCCCATCGATTTATAGGTTACGCGGATTTAATCACCGATCCCATCCAAATAGCAAACTTCCTTGAGCTTCGCTTGAAGCTTCATCCCGAGATTGTTGGCACGGTGCTGAGGTTTGAGGGCTTGGGTCCATCGCCTACACGCGAGCAGCTTAAACAATATGCCGCGAAGCGGGCGCTAGTAGCAATTCGGCCGGCCGAGAATGCTTGAATTGGTTTTTCCACGATCCGATGGTTAATGCCGGCTAACCAGTCGCGAGAGTGTGTAAAAAGTACCGCTAACCCAAGCCCTTTTACGCAAGTAAATTGAGTGGCTGTCATCAATAAGCACTTAAGATGTCGGCGTGGTAACTAGGGAAGAAAAAGTAGCCTATCTCAAGCGAATGATGCCACCATCTGCTGGACACCCAGGATTTTGATTGCTCTCTTGATGTTGTAGGCCAAGACACTCAAGCTCATTTCTGCACGCACCTTAGGCAACCCACGCATGAGGAAGTAGCCCTGGTCGATGCTGTGCATAATGGTTGGTGATAACATCCGGCCATATTAGCTGTTCGATTTCACGCATCCATTCTTTCCGGAAATGGGAGCCGGGCGGCGTTAGTCAAGTATGCTGCCATTGCAGGATAATCCTGAGAAGGGAGCCGGAAAGAGAACCTATAGCGAAAGTAGCTAGGTCTATTACTTGGTGGGGAGATTTAAAAGCGTTCTATTCCCGTTAAGTCTGTCATCCGCCGGTTTCAGTTGGCCAGCAGCGCCCAGACAGCCGTTAGAAGCAAATTGACCCCGATAGTCCGAGAACCGCAGAAGGCATGTGCGTCGACTCATCCCCAACCCGTCAACTTTGTTACTGCTAACACTGGGAACAATCAGTATTTGACCTAGAGCGACAAGCTACTATTGAAATTAACCCAATAATCACTCGGCGATATCGCCCTAATCTCATGACTCTGCTTCCCACCACATCTGCTCCCCATTCGTAATCACTTCAATAGTCCCCAGCTCGTCCGTCCGCAGCACGGCCGCACCCACACCTGCCGCTCTCTCCAATACCTCCTAGTGCGGATGGCCGTAGTTGTTCCCCTTCCCGGCCGAGACGATCACGTAATGCGGGTTGACAGCCCTCAAGAACGGCTCGCAGCTGGATGACTTGGCCCCGTGGTGCCCGGCCTTGTAGACGACGGCCGACAAGGGCCGGCCGGAAGCCAACATCTCGCGTTCAGCCGCCTCGCCAGCATCGCCGGTGAGCATGAGCGAGAAGTCGCCATAAACCAGGCGCAGTGCTATCGATTGATCGTTGTCATGCTGGGGATTGGGGATTCGGGGCTGGGGGCTGGGGGGATTAAGGATCTCCAGACGAAGGCCATCACCTAGTTCAATTATCTCTCCGGCCTGGGCTTGGTGAATGGGAACGGCGTTCTCGATGGCGATGTCCATTAGGACCTGGTAGCTCTCCTCCTGGGCCTCCTGTCCGTTGGTCAGCATCTGCCCAACATCGTATCGCTCAAATACCCCGGGTAAACCCGCCACGTGATCCTCGTCAGGATGTGTGGCGATAACCAGATCGATATCCCGGTTCCAGAATGGGATCTCCCGGCCGAGATGGTCGTTCAGCACGCTCGGATATTGGCCGCCGTCTATCAGAATGTGCCGGCCGCTTGGCGTCTGGATCAGAGTGGCATCGCCTTGGCCGACATCCAGGAATGAGACGTGTAGCATTCCATCTGGTTGGCTCAGGGCCCAGGCCACGGCTATCACGGCGATAATGGCCGATGCCGTCAGGGCCGTTCGACGGACCCATCCGCCACGGATCCGGCCGAACACCTCTGCTCGGCCGTCCCGTCCCTTCCATCCAAGCCAGGTCAATCCAAAAATAAGGACGTAGATGGCGATAAGCCCTGCGTCTGAGAGTGAAGCTGGGATTGAGGCCATCGGTAACCTTAAATCCCAGTCGTCTCCCTATCTCATTCACGACATCTTGGAGAGCGTATCCGGAATCGGAAAAAGAGTCGCTAAGGCTCATCCACATACCGAGCCAGAAAGCCCCTAGATTCCTTGGAAGCCTCGCTTCCATCTAAGAGCTTGCCGTCACCGGCAAAAGCAATGATTTGTTGCACATGCTTTTGCTCTGGCTGTTCTCGTGAATTTGTCCAAAGGTCAACAAGTGCCATAACTACCTGCCTGTCACCTTCAACGGCCTATCTAGTCCATGGTCGTTGGCTCTAATAACTACAAACGCCACTATTATCTATGTCTCTTTGCCAGCTGATTATGTAAGGGTTTTGAGCTGTGGCAAGCAGTATCTAGGCCAAACTTAGACCCGATCGACGATCCAGTATAAAGGGCACGTCATAAACGGCAATATATGGATCTAATAACAGTAGAGAGCTGCCAGCTGTTTGAGGATGTTACCTACTCAACTGGCATCACAGTAAAGGGGGATTACTATTGATGCATTGCTTGCATTGCAATACACCTCACTGGTGCTATGCTTCCGGCAATTAACAACCACCGGCGGTCGGGCAAGCCAAGGATGCTGTTAATAGGTGGGGTGGGGGCAGTTGTTCGCGCATAAATCAATGCGCTCCTTTGTCTGAACCACACACATTGTTGCCGCGAGTAACCCCGCTCAAATTACCAAGCCCGTCGTAGTCATAGGTCGTCACCTGAAGCGCCCAACACCAGCCGCCGTCGTCTTTTTGGCCGACCCATGCCAGGCGACCCAATGCGTCGTAGGTGTAGAGCGAGATATCGTTGTTGGCGTTTACCTTGTACTCTTGCCGCCCGCCGTATTGGACCAGGTCGTTCCATGCGCTTGGTACTTTATGCTCCGTGGCGGAGACGGTAAAGTTCGGTTCGGTGATGGACGTTTTCCGGTCAAGCGCATCATAGGAGGTGGTCGTCCTATCCCGACCATAACACGATTGATCAACATAGGTCTCCAATGCACCAGGGATGGGCACTGTCTGGCAGACCTCGCGACTCAGAGGATCGTACTCGTAGTCAATCCAAATGGTATGGTCGCCGGGTGCGCCGTTGCTTAGCTCAAGGGAAGACGTGCGTTCCTGGACAGTTCTACCCAGCCCGTCGTAATAGCTTCGTGATGTGAGGGTTGAGTCCGGCTCATCCTGGGCCGAGGTGGCCGCTATTTCCAGAAAGGCCGGATCTTCCTGAAGAAGATGAAGTCGTCGGGCTAGTTAACAGCGCCCCATTAATGGGGCTGGACGGCGCGACCCAGCCGAATTCATCCGACGTCGTTTGGTAGACCGGTTATTCATATCCGGTCGGTGCGATCAGGTTGCTAACCGGTCTTTGATCCCTTCATAACCTCTGGCCATTATGTCGGCGTGGTTTTTTTCCATCATCGATTTGGCAAACGGGAAGCGGCCGAAGAAGTTGAGGATGGGGTTGGTTGTGCCGACGTTCCAGTAGTTGGTGACGGCCGTGCCGCCGTCTCGTTCTACTAGTGTCCAACGGCCGATGCCTTCTAGGTCACCTGATACAGTGTGTTCATTAAAGTGGGGTGCCTCAATTTTGCCAACTTCTAACTGGTAGTGCATGGTGTACGGTAGCGCTCCTTTAACAGAGCAGTCGATGATCGAACCGACTCCAATTTCGCCGCTGCCGCGATGTTTCATCTCCTTCCAGTCAGGCCACCATTCTGTCCAGGTCGAAAAGCCCTGCGGGTCACAGACCTCCTGCCAAACCCTTTCAATAGGCGCGTCAAAGAACCACTCGCTGATCAATTCATACTTAACCATAGTTCCGTCTCCTATTCTGGCTACTATTGTGATGCCTCCCCGAAATTAGGCCACAATGAGGACTTGTAGTTTACATTATTGAACCATATTTAAAAAGTCGAGAATCCTGTCTGCTATAGTAGCAGTCTCATCGTCTCTTGCCAACGAATGTTGGTCATCGCCATTGGCAACAAAGCTGCTTCACGTTGCTTCAAACGTCCACGAAGTACGGCAGCGACCGTTTCCGGCAAATCTTCATCGACCACTGGGAGAAGTGGTGGGATTATCGTCGGGAAGAAATACCAACAGACCAACGAGCCTACGTGCAGAACACGGTCGAAAAGATGATGGGCTGCCGTAATCCTCAATGCGGCTACGCTCGATACGTCTGTCCTGAGTGCTATGAGGAACGGATAGTGCCCTTCTCATGTAAGACACGCTTCTGTCCCAGTTGCGGCAAAGTCCGTACCGATGAATGGGTGGGGCGTAATTCGCAGGAATTGTTAGACGTGCCGCATTTGTATCTGACCCTCACTATTGCCAAAGAGATGCGCCGCTACTTTGACCACGTCCGCTCTTTACTCAAACTATTGCTCACCACTGCCGCCGATGCTGTCCACCAGGCGATTGCCGTCACTTACGGCGACATTCGGGTGGATCTGGTTTACACCTGCCACACCTTCGGTCGGGATTTGGTTTTTAAGCCACACGTCCATTTAATCCTCACCAAAGGTGGCCTGGACAAAGAGGGGGAGTGGGTCGTCGTTGATACCATCCCCGGTGGTCGTCTGGCCGCCATCTGACGCTATTTGGTGTGTCAACGACTGCGTCAACGTTACCCTCGCAATGGTCAATTACAGCGTATCATTGATACGCTCTATCGTAAACGACGAGGCTTGCAAGTCTACACCGACAGTTTCTATCCCAAAGGTGTGGCCGCTGCCTCTTATATTGGCCGTTACATGGGTCATCCGCCACTGGCCATGTCTCATCTTACCCACTACCAGGGAAAGCAAGTGCGCTTTTGGTATCAGGAAACGGCGACTGGCTTGCGTCGTGATGTCACCCTGTCTGCTCTCGATTTCATCTCCCTTATTGATAAGCATGTCCCACCCAAAGGCATGCAACTCATGCGTCATGCTGGCCTCTATGCCCGCAACACCAGAGCCAAATGGGCAGAGAAAGTACGTTCTGCCTTGGATGCTATTCGATGTCAGTTCCCCCTCTTTGACCTCAACCCTTTTGCCAAATCCTTTGATCCCCTCACCTGGCGCCAGCGTTTCCAAACCCGCGCGAGTTTGAGGTTGGCTTTACTGGAACTCAACAAATCGGAGGTCATAGTTTTCAAACTTTCTGTATTATTAGGCCATGATCGTATCAATAGGTAGGCAACCTAACACCCGCTGCAGCTGACCAACCTAGCTCTCGGAATAGCGGGGCTCCTTTACCAAAGCGTGTTGGGTTAGAGTTACGCAAGTTGCCAGCTTCGCCCTGCGGCTGAGCCTCCTCGTGAGAGCGCCGAATCTAATCGGCAACTATACCATAGACTTGAACCAACTATGAAATAGTTATCTCAAACTCTCCAAGCGTTCCTACTTCATTGGTGGGCTTCCCACCACAGATGCTCCCCATCTGTAATAACTTCAATAGTGCCCAACTCGTCCGTCCGCAACACGGCCGCGCCCACATTAGCAATCCTCTCCAACACTTCCTCGTGTGGATGGCCGTGGTTATTCCCCTCCCCGGCTGAAACAACCACATACTGCGGGTTGACAGCCCTCAGAAACGACGCGCTGCTGGACGATCGCGCCCCGTGGTGACCGGCCTTGTAGACCACGGCGGATAATGGGAGGCCGGAGGCCTGCATTTCGCGCTCGGCCGCCTCTCCGGCATCGCCGGTGAGCAGCATTGAGAATTCACCGTAAACCAAGCGTAGAGCAATCGAAAGATCATTGTCGTAGCCGGGGCTGGGGGTTTGGGACTGGGGACTGGGCGGATTAAGGATCTCCAGACGAAGGCCATCGCCTAAATCAATGACCTCTCCAGCCCGGGCCTGGTGGATGGGTACGGCGTTTTCTGTTGCGATGTCCATTAGGACCTGGTAGCTTTCCTCCTGGGCCTCCTGTCCATTAGTGAGCAGCTGTCCAACATCGTATCGCTCCAGCACCCCCGGTAGACCCGCTACGTGATCCTCGTCAGGATGGGTGGCGATAACCAGATCGATATCCCGGTTCCAGAATGGGATCTCCCGGCCGAGATGGTCGTTAAGGACCCTTGGATAGAGGCCGCTGTCTATCAGAATGTGCCGGCCGCTTGGCGTCTGGATGAGCGTGGCATCCCCCTGGCCGACGTCCAGGAAAGAGACGTGTAGTTTTCCATCTGGCTGGCTCAATGCCCAGGCCACGGCTATCACGGCGATAATGGCCGATGCCGTAAGGGCCGTTCGACGGACCCATCCACCCCGTATCCGGCCGAACACCTCAGCTCGGCCGTCCCGTCCCTTCCATCCAAGCCAGGTCAATCCAAAAATAAGGCCGTAGATGGCTAGCAGGCCGGCTACGGACAAGGATACGGGAACCGAAGCCGCTGGAATACTGGCGAAGAAACGAGCCCTCGAAATGGTGTAGGTCAAGAACGGCCATACAAGCCAGGCGAGCACCTTTCCCAGGGCCGGAAAAACCATGCCCGTCAATGTGGCGATAATGCCCCAACTCATCACCCCTGGCTGGGCAGGCAGCACGAAGAAGTTAGCCAACGGGCTCACGATCGAAAGTTGCTGAAAATGATAAATAAGTAGCGGCATGGACAGCAACATGGCCGCCAGGGTTGCGATAAAGATGTCGCCAAAGTAGCGAACAAACCGCTTGGCCAGCGCCGGGGAGACGATCCGTTTGGCGCCCGTATCGACCCAACGCTTCCAGGGATCGATGTAGATCATCAATCCTATGGTGGCGGCAAAGCTAAGTTGGAAGCCAACATCCCAGAGTATATTAGGGTTAGCCAGGGTCATGAGAATGGCTGCGGTGAAAAGCCCGGCCGGGGCGAAAGTCGGTCTGCCCAATGAAATCCCCTAAGAAGGGGTGGTGGCGAAGATGAAGAGCGCGGCCATGATTGCCGCCCGGACCACCGAGGCCTCAGCGCCGACCAATACAGTGTAAATTGACACACCGACCAATGCGACCCAAGCCGACCAGCGCCGGCCGACGAGTGCCCGGCTACCCTTGAGTAGAATGGCGGCCAGGATGGCGATATTTGGAGATTGGCGTTGGAAACGGATTCTTCAGATAAACGACCTGCTGCCAATCGCCTAAGCTGATTCCGTGAATCAGCCCGATGCCTTTGCATCAGCCAGAAGCCGCAAATCAAAACCCAAACCGGACGTGGTTTTTTGGATTGAATGCCATTTTGTAAATTTCACCTGACTTATTCCGACAAAATCATGAGGGCGAAGTAATTAATGTTCGGCACATTAAGAGTTTCGGATTAGAATCCCTACATCCTTCAGGATATTCAATAGTTAGCTAGTCTTGTCAGTGTACATATTCAAGATGACTGCCTTGATTAAGAGCATTCAGTTGCCAAACAATGTGAGGCGTCCCTACGTGGAACGGGGAAACCCATCTACAAATCCCGTAGTATTCCTACACGGTTTCACAGGCTCCCGGCGCGAATTCGAACCCATTCTCACTCACCTTCCTGGATCCGTTCATGCAATCGCTTTGACACAAAGGGGCCACGGTGATGCGAGCCATCCGCGGTCCGGCTATCGCCTCCATGATTTCTCCGAAGACCTCGCGGAGTTCCTGAAGACTAAGGATATTCTCTCGGCGGTGATCGTTGGGCATTCGAAGGGAGACTCTTGGAGAACCTGACACCGTCTGATGTTTACTTTGGCAGAGCCAAGGGAGTGAA
>JBARZW010000284.1:0-5356 GCA_049650305.1 Promineifilaceae bacterium (SeqCode) | reverse complement strand
CGCCTGAACGCGGGTATGCCCTCTCTGTCCCAAACTGGTCGCCGGACGGACGCTTCCTGGCATTTTCAGAGAGCGTTTCTATGGAAACCGGCATGTTTGCGTATTACGACCTCGAAAACCAGGAATATGTCGCCTGGGATGAATCGTTGGGACGCGCAAGCTGGTCCCCGGATGGCAGTCTGCTGACCTACGACCGCATATATTACGTTGCCACTGGAGAAGAGCGCCTGTATCTGCGCCCGCGCCAGGGGGACGAGCAGCTGCTGGGACCAGATTATGACGGGCCAGCTTACGCCAGCCAGCCGGTTTTCTCTCCTGCCGGGGATCAAATCGCCTATCTGGCTAGACTAGAGGGGCCAGAGACGGATTTTGCTACCATAATGGTGCTCGACCTGGCTAGTGGCGAACCCAAATCACTGGGCCAGTTCGAGGATGTCTGGGAGTTTTCCTGGGTCCCGGATGGGAGCCACCTTGTCTTCAGTTTTGGGCTGTATCCATCTCGTCATATCATCGCCCTCAACATATCTGATGGCAGTCAAACTGTGTTAGCTGCTGGCGACCATCTCACGCTGGCCGGTCAGTGAACACAACCCAAGTTTATTTCATCAAATCCCAGGAGATTTAATAAGGTACAATGCCGAGAAATTGCTGATTGGCTGGCTACTTTGCCCTTCTCACGTTTTTGCTCCTTGCTGGGCATCGATGAAGCTGGTCTGCAATTTTCTTGATAATCATTTCGAATATCTACTTACTATGCTTACTACTAGGTTTACCGAGTTGGTCGGATGTACTGTGCCCATTCAACAGGCAGGGATGGGTTTCTATGCGCACCCACCCCTGGCATCAGCGGTGGCGGCGGCTGGTGGACTGGGCATGGTCTCAGTCTACTGGGACTATGGCGGGCCACCAGAAAGCATCGCCGCACTGCTCGATACGGTACAAGATCATCCCTCAGGCGCTATCGGGGCCAATTTCATCATGCACAGTGTCGATCCGGCGCTGGCTGAGGAGTCGGTTGCGACGGCAGCAGCCAGGGTCAGAGTCGTAGACTTCTTCTACAGCGATCCGGACCCGACGCTGGTCGATATCGTACACAAGGCGGGAGCTTTGGCGTGCTGGCAGGTTGGTTCTCTAGACGAGGCACTCGCTGCGGTTGATGCGGGTTGTGACTTCATCATCGCTCAGGGTGAAGGCGCAGGGGGGCACGTTCGGGGGACGATTGGCCTGCTACCCTTGCTTGATGAGGTGCTGGACGCCGTCGATGTGCCGGTGCTGGCGGCTGGTGGCATAGGCAGTGGACGAGCAATGGCGGCAGTGTTGGCGACGGGGGCTGATGGTGTTCGCGTCGGCACGCGCTTCATCGCTGCTGAAGAACCGGAGGCACACCCTGCTTTTGTGAAGGCACTGATCGCTGCCCAGGCGCAGGATACGATTGTCACGCAGGCGTTTAATAACAGCAGGTGGCCTGTCGAGTACGAGGCCATTCGTGTGCTGCGTTCGAGCTTAGAGGCTGCTCAAGCCTTTGAGGGTGAGATCGTCGGCGAGAACCAGAATCCCTTTACGGGAGAAAGATACCCGATGCGCCGCTTCGAGGCTGATGTCATCCACAAGGCTGCCACTGGAAATTTTGAAGCGATGCCGATGGCGGCTGGCGAGTCAGTCAGTGGTGTGAAACAGATACAGACCGCTGCTGAAATTATCGATGAACTGATGAGTGAGGCTGAGGAACTCTTGGGACGTTGGCGTTGAAACCCCAACGTGGGAAAAAGAACTTGTTTCTAACATTTTAGAATAGCCTTGTCTCGAGGCTTGAATGGTGGCTATTCTTTGGTCTCTAGTTATGCCGAACTACAGTGTGCCACATGTGTCAACAGTCATGTGGCCTAGTGTCTGCAAGGTTATTCAATGTGCCGATCTCACGGGTCTTTGGCTCTCACAAAGAGCTTCAAGAGATCCTATTGAGCGTGACCGGCCCGGCGGGTCGTGCGCTTGATCTCGGATGCGGGGATGGCAGAGACGCCATTTTTCTTGCAAGGAACGGTTTCGATGTGACAGCAGTCGACTTTTCGCCTACTGCGATCAAGATGGCGCGTCGGAATGTGCAGGAAGCAAATGTACTTGTGAATCTCGTCCAGGATGACCTCACCAAGCTGAGCTTCGTAACTGGCACGTTTGACCTGGTAATAGATATCGGTGCATTCAACGACTTGAGCCAGGAGTCCCGTGACAGTTACATGGATAATGTGCTGCCTCTGACCCATGTGGGCAGCCGTTATTTTCTAATGTGTTTCGAGAAGAAGCTTGGGCCAGGGGAAATTGAGCGCCGCTTCGGTGGACAATTCAATGTTGAGAGCCTGGGAAGCGATACGGAACGACCAACCCTGCCCGGCGTTAATCTCTATTCGATGGTTAGGGAGTAGTTCCGCCTTGTGGTTCAGGCGTCAGCAAGATAATCTGCCTAACCACTTCCATGAGAAGGCCTAGTTTGTCAAGGGTCTATGCGACAGCCTGACCAGCTTATCTCCCCAGCGCAAACCTTGTCACGAACGTGGTTGATGGGCAATGGGCGGGAAAGGACTATGGCATCCCGGGGTGGCCACACCAGGGCTAGCGTCGTCCATTCCCATTGCATGGTGTACTCGAAAAAGACCATGATGGCACGCAGGGCGATAGTGCTTGTACTGCGTGAGACCTGCTTCTCGTTCTTGAGGTAGATGAAATATCACCTGAGCTCTTCTTCTGTGATCTGATCTGGGGACCTGCCATAGTGCTGGGCCAGTTGCCGTACCGCGAACACATATACTTCCTGCGTGCGTGCGGCAAGGCCACGTAGTACATGTCCTCGATCATCCGTTTTCTAAAGGGTGTCATGACTATACCTCCCATCGTTGTGGGTTGATATTTTGATAGATAATATAGCCCTACGAAATTGAGAAAATGAATTTGCAGGAAGAGGCAATCGTGTCTCTGTCTCCCCGGAAAGACGCGATTTAAATACTGCGCGCAACGTTTAGTTCAACCACTGTTTGATTGTCGAATCGTGAAAACATTCCCAATGTTGACTTTTGCACAAGCCGTATTTATGCTGCTTTTAATGAGTTGTTGATCGTTGGATACGGTAGTCACAATCAAAAAGAGCCATTGAGATGGTAAAGGTAGAAGTCAGCGTCGTAATCAATCGACCCGTTGGGGAGATCTTTGACTATATAGCCGACCCTGAGAATAGCCCGAAGTGGCAGTCTGGGGTTTTGGAAGCAGAGCAAACCTCCAAGGGTCCGGGGGGGGTAGGAACGACGGATCGGGAAGTACGCAAGTTTTTGGGTCGGCAGATTGACCAAACCTTTGAGGTCACCGAGTACGAACCGAATCGGATGATTAAGCAAAGAACCACCTCAGGGTCCATGACGCTAGAAACTAGATACGCCTTCGAATCCGTTGAGGGCGGCACAAGGTTGACCATGTGGGCACCATCCTGCTCCTCGGGATCATCGGCTTCGAGATGATGACCCCCTTTTGCAGCCCGTTTCGGCACTACCTTCCCCTGTTCGGGCCTCAGGCGATCCATCTGGGTGGGAGGTGGACCTCAGAGCCCAACGTCCTCTTCCACGTGTTGCGCTCCCTCGCTTGGGCCGTCGGCCTCTCCGCGTTCGCCATAGTCCTGTGGACCTGGCGGGTACGCATCTTCAAGGCATCGGCGGCGCCTCAAGCCAGTTCGCCGGCGACGAGGGGACCATGATCGGCGTAGGTTTCATCGTTTTGGGTCTCATCCTCCTGGCGACGGAAGGAGGCAGCCTTCGAGAAGTTTACGCTCGGATCAGCTCCGAGGGACAACGGCCGTGATGCTTGCCTCTCCGAGACGGATCGCCAGAGAATGCGAAGGTCCTTATCTTCTTTGACACCACTTTTCACGAAACTACACCATTTTAGAATCCCAGGAGGAGAAAGAAATGCGAAGCGAGCTAACCTCTATCAATTCCATCGGGTTGCCCCAAGATCTTGTTCCCTTGCTGATGGACGGCCTGTGCGAATACGCCTCACTCAAAAGAGACGGCACACCGATCACATCGCCTGTGATCCCGTTTCCAGGTGAGAATGGGCGAACCATCGATGTCCAAACAGGTATCACATACTCCTCGAAAGCCGAACGGGCACGTAAAAACCCTCAGGTATGCTTGTTATACTCAGAGCCGAAAGCCTCGCCCGTTGAGAGGCCGTCTACCGTTCTGGTTTACGGTCAGGCAACCGTATACGATTCTGACCTCCAGGCAAACACCGATCGTTATATCCGGATGAACCTGTCCCGGTTTACACTGTTCAGAATGTTGCCGGCGTTTATATTACGCCAGATGGACGGTTATTTTGCCCGGATCTGGATTGCGGTGACCCCAGTTAAGTTATTATGGTGGCCCGAAGGTGATATGGGAGCAACCCCACAGCAGTGGCATGCTCCCGAAGGCACACAGGCTCCACCGTCCGACCCCCCTCCGGGGCCCCTGCCCATTCCCCACAAACCCCTGGTTGATACGTCGACGGATTGGCGCAAGGATATCGCCTACGCCTTTGACCGACTCGGCAAACCGATCATTACGGTGGTTGACGAAGATGGCTATCCAGTGCCATTCAGGGCCCGCGGCGGGTCCCTGGAAGCCGACGGCGTGCATCTGGACCTGCCATCGGCCATGCCCGTGGAATCGCGAGGCCGTGCCTGCCTCACCTTTCACACTCTGAAAGTTCAAAAAGGCGAGATGGTATCAAATAAGAACATGTCTTTTGTCGGCGAGGTGTCAGGCGACGGGGGAGTTGCCCTGTTCAAGGTCGAGCGTTGTTTGCCGAATATCAGCTTTAGCCGCGATCCGGCAGGAGTGGTTTCCCTCATTTTGGGATTCATACGCATGAGAAAACGGCTGGAGGTCGAAGCAGCACGGCGCGGACAATCTGTACCCTCAGTGCGCAAGCCGGAAAGGTTCTGAAATCTTTGAGACGACAGTGAAAGCTGAATGAGCGTGAAGAATTTTCTGTCCAGCTTTGATTACCAATATGCCCGTGCACCATGGGATGCCGGAGGATCGTGCTCGGAACGGGGCGAGTTGTTGGAAGGTAGTCACATTCCTACCTGCCGGGTGATTGACCTCGGCAGCGGAACCGCCATCAACGTCATCTACCTGGCCCAGCACGGGTTCGACGTGACCGGTGTTGACTACTTGCCCGCCGCTCTAGAAATGGGCCGCGTCAGAGCGCGTGAGGCCGGGGTGGCGGTTATGTCCGTCGAGGATGGGCGCGCCGTGTTGGAGGGCTAAGTCATGAATGGACGCCGCTTTCGAACATCGCTTCTGATGCAACTGCGTGAGTACCGGGC
>JBARZW010000283.1:0-14426 GCA_049650305.1 Promineifilaceae bacterium (SeqCode) | reverse complement strand
TAATAGCGGCTGCCATCTTGCAGGTATGGGAAGTTGGAAAGAATAAACAACCGGTAGATTTGCCAAGATTAGGACAGGTCAGTGTAATTTTCGCCTTCTCTCTTCCCGCCCTTGGATTGATTATTCTACCTATCTCTCCCGATGGCGGGAGAGAGGTGATGAGCTGGATCTTGATTTTCGTTACGATACTGGGCGCCGCAGCAATTAGCTGGTATATGCTCAATGTCTCTGATGTTCGAGCGGCGCTGACAGGAGCTTTTCACATCCATCTGCCAATGCAGACGGCAAAGCGAATCCTGGGTTATGTCATTACAGGTGCGAGTATTATTATTCGAGAAACGGCCGCGATTCTTGAGGGTGAAGGTGGTATGCTCTGGCTGCTCCTTCTTGTCGTGATCTTTTGGCTGGCCAGACTGGGTTAGCCGGAAACTCAGCATCAGAGATGCACAAATGATAGATATTCCCAACATTCTTGAGTTTCTGGAATTTTTTGATTTTCTTCGCGGCTCAATAGCCGCTTACATTATCCTTGTCACAGCGTCCATTATCTTTATCGTGAGAGATTGGCGTTGGTCTGTGTTGGCCCTAACTGTCCAATATCTAATTGTGGGACTCTTATTCTCGGATGTCCTTGACCCGCAGTTAGCCTTCATCAAGGTTGTGGTCGGACTGTTTATTTGTCTGATCATTTATTTCACAGCCAGGCAGGTAAATTGGGGTCAACTTCCTGAGGACGTCACAGAAGATGAGGCAGTACAGCTCCGCGAAGAACGATTGCTGCGATTAGGGCCCTATACGTTGCCAACTGATACACCATTTCGAGTCTTCTTCGCCCTCATGGTGATTCTTGCGGTCTTTACCCTTTCTCAGAGGCCTGTATTCCAGCTACCGGTTGTTCCGGATCACTTTAATATGGCCGTCTTCGCTCTTGTTGGACTCGGTCTTGTCAATCTTAGCTTTACCAGCGAACCACTAAAGGCAGGGATGGGATTGCTTACTTTTCTTGCCGGCTTTGAGCTGTTTTATAGCGGTCTGGAGCAATCCGTTCTGATGTTGGCTTTTTTGGCGGCGGCGAATCTGATGGTCGCTTTGGTCATATCCTATCTCACCCAAGCTCGCCATGCCTATCAGGCCCTTTTGGATTAGCAATATGGTATTGGGTCCCACATCAACGCAGCGGAAACCGAAAGGCGGCACTCGTCTTGGACAGCACCAATCGATTTGGGTCAATAACGATTGTGAACGACATCTTCTGGTAGCAGCCTCAATCCTGGAGTCTCCCGGAAATCATGCCTAGCCCCCTGTTGGTCCTCTTAGCGCCCCTGATCCTGGCCACTATCGTTTTCCTGTTTCGAAGATGGCCTAAGGTGGCCGGCCTTTCCGGCGCCTTGTTTCTGTTCATCCTCGCCTTGATTTTGGCAAGAGTCGACCTGGATCTTTCTGGTCAAGCAGTTACCGGGGGCTTGATTCGTGGAAATTCTTGGATGCTGCTGGGGAGGGAGATCGCCCTGACAGCCGCAATTCGAACCATTTTATTGTTCGCATATGGGGTGTTGATAATCATCTTTTTGCTTGCAGCGTTGTTACCCCAGGGCACCGTATTTATACCGCTTGCCTTCGCGGTTCTCTCACCGTTGGCGGGGGCATTGATGGTCCGGCCTTTGGTTTTCGGCGCCGTGCTTCTTCTCATCGCAGCTGGACTACTCGCCCTGTTGATTCAGGGAGAACGGGCAGGGTCAACCCTGGCTTCATTTCGCTACCTAACGATGGTAGTTATAGCTGCTCCTCTTTTACTTATAGCCGGGTGGATCCTCGGAACAGAACAGGCGCCTCTGATGGGATCCGTCGCTACCCTCTATGTAGCGGCCTTTGTTATATTGTTGGCGGGATTTCCCTTTCAGATCTGGGTCGCGCCGGTTGTTAGCGAGTCGCAACCGCTCGTTCCGGCCGTTATCTTCGGCGTTGCCCAGATGATGATCATCGCTTTCTGCCTACTCCTCCTTCTCGGATCACCTGATGTTCAAAGAAGTGCACAGTTCTGGCAGGTGATACGTGTGAGCGGCACAATCGCTCTCATTCTGGCTGGACTTTTTAGTTTGACTGCCCGATCCTTAGGTCGCTTGCTTGGCTACTTGATTCTCATCGACATCGGCATCGTGGTATTAGCTTTTTCATTTCTTGACCGAACGAGACCCGAGTTGATCATGACCCTTTTGATCGCTCGCGTTATTGGTTTGGTCCTAACAGGAATGGGTTTTGGATACATCCGGTATCAATTAGGCCCAGGTTACAGCACACTGGATATGGGGACCGCGGTGCGCCGGTTGGCCTGGATTGCTCCTGTGGGTTTGGTTCTATTTGTTTTTGGTGGTCTGTCTCTGGTTGGAATGCCATTAACGGCCGGATTCCGAGGGCACTGGATGACGGTCGATCTCGCTTCGACGCAATCCTTCTGGTTGGCAGCTGTCATCGTCCTATCGATGGCAGCGGGCGTTGTTACGCTGCTTCGTCTGCTGTCTAACTCTCTGCGCCAGGATTCTCCCGTTAGCGAAGCTCATAAAGAGTTAACGAAGGAGATGAAATGGGCAGCGGGATTGGCCTTGGCGGCCGCGATATTCCTTGCTGTGTTCCCCCAGCCCATTGTCGACCTTGCCCAGCGAATGATCCAGCTTTTCTAGCTTCCATCTCCAACCGGGGGGTTGCCTGACCATGGTTTCCAGCTAGACTCATTAACATGTCATTTCATTGGTATGCCCTCCATGTGAAGCCGCACAAAGAGCCCTCGGTCCACCAGTTGTTATGTTCAAAAGGCTTCGATGCGTATTATCCGGTTCTGAAGGTTACCCCTGTAAATCCCCGGGCGCGTAAAGAGCGACCGTTTTTCCCCGGATATATGTTTGTCAAAGTGAACCTTGTCGAGACTGGAGCGGATACCCTCCGCTGGACCGAAGGAACCTATGGTCTGGTTCAGTTCGGAGGCGCACCAACGAGTGTTCCTGATTCTTTGATATCTGAGCTGAAGGAACAGCTGACGAAATATGAGGCATCAAAAGAGCCGGAGTTCAGTCGGGGGGACCATGTTCGCATTGTAAATGGGCTCTTTGAAGGTTACGATGCCATTTTCGACACACATATATCTGGTAAGGACCGGGTCCAGGTGCTTCTGGCATACCTGAGCGACCAGCCAAAGAAGGTGATTTTAGATCCATCTGAGATTGCGAAGGTGAAGCGGCGTTCCTAATGGCAAGGATCGTGGGAGGCACTCGACCAATCGAAAGAATGGATACACTGCTTCCAGATGAGCTTCATTTTATGTCGATCGTCAATGGTTTATAGTCATTGAATTGCCATGACCAAAATCATTTATGGCTCCGTAATACTGATCCATGGTACGGGAGTGAAAACCTGATGTCTACGAGTGCAAAAGAGACAATATTGAGCCGGATCGCGAGTCGTGATGCGTCTGTGGGCGTCGTGGGTTTGGGCTATGTGGGCCTTCCACTGGCGCTTGCTTTCTCCAAGGCTGGGTTTCGCCTAATCGGTATTGACGTCGACCAATCTAAGGTGACCGAACTGAACAACGGCAGGAGCTATATCGACGACGTTCCGAGCGACGAACTGGCGTCAGCCGTGGATGCAGGCCTGTTTTATGCCAGCTGTGATTATTCAGAGTTAGCCAACGTCGATGCGATATCTATTTGCGTGCCAACCCCGCTTCGAAAGACTGGCGATCCTGATATCTCCTTTATCATCCAGGCCTCCGATGAGATCGCCAGGGTAGGGGGAAGCGGAAAACTCATTATTCTGGAAAGCACCACCTATCCTGGATCGACAAATGAGATTATCCTGCCTCGACTTATTGACAACGGTGACGTTATCGGTCGTGATGTTTTCTTGGCTTTTTCGCCAGAGCGCATCGATCCTGGCAGGAAGGATTACACGATATATACAACGCCAAAGGTTATCGGTGGCGTGACGCCAGCGTGTCTTGATATTGCGGTAGCTTTATACTGCACGATCGTGGAAACCGTGATACCGGTTTCGAGTACGGAAACGGCCGAGATGGTGAAACTGCTAGAAAACACGTTTCGAGCCGTCAATATCAGCCTTGTAAACGAAGTTGCGCTCATGTGCGACAAGCTTGGATTGGATGTATGGGAGGTAGTAGATGCCGCGGCGACGAAGCCGTACGGATTCATGCCCTTCTATCCGGGGCCAGGAATGGGCGGGCATTGCATCCCGGTGGATCCCTTGTATCTAAGTTGGAAATTACGCACCCTAAACTACAAGGCCCGCTTTATCGAGCTGGCGGCTGAGGTCGATGGCCAGATGCCCTATTTCGTGGTCTCCAAGGTCGCCGATGCATTAAACGACGAACGAAAGGCTCTGAAGGGGAGCCAGATCCTCATTCTAGGTGTGGCCTACAAACCGAATGTCAACGACGTTCGGGAAAGCCCGGCAATGGACGTCATTCACTTGCTGCGCGAGAAAGGTGCTGCGGTTACCTATCACGATCCCTATGTGTCGTCCGTCGAACATGAAGGCTTGGACCTGCGTTCGATCGAGCTAACAGAAGGAGCGCTGGCAAGGGCGGATTGTGTGCTGATTCTCACCCACCATGATGATTACGATTGGCCGCAGATCGCGGATGGTTCTCGGCTTATCGTGGATACAAGGCACGCGATAACTAAGCAAGGGAAAGGTAGGCTTATCTATCTGTAAGGAGTGGAGCTTGGGTCAATAGCTTGCGAAGTGATGGTCTCAAAACCACTTCCGAGCATCTAGCCCACGCTGGACAGTATCCTTAGTTGAGTCGCCCAACGAGCTGGTACATTGCCCATACGGAAGCCAGATCGTGAGGATCAATTTCCAGTGCCCGTTCGAAGTAGTTTAAAGCCGTTCCATAGCGGCCGAGATGCTCATAGACTCGCCCCAGGTTCATATAAGGGAATTGCTTGGCCTCATACCTCGTCGCCGCGATGGCTTTCTCGAGCCAGGGGATCGCCTCTTCCCATCGACTTAGCTCAATCAAGTAAGCGCCGATGTCGTTGTACGGATTTCCGAACGTATCGTCTACCTCTATGGCTAATTTGCATGAATCTATTGCTTCATGGTAGCGATTCATCATGCCGTAGGTCCAACCGAGGAAGGTAAACGCCTCTGCTGTGGGCTGCAAGGCGAGAGAACGACGGTACAGAAGAATGGCATCCGCGTATTCGCCCTTCATCTGATGTCTTTGAGCGCGCTCGATCAGGATCTTTGCCTGCTGCTTAGAGATGTCGTCGGTCATGGGGAGGCAAGTGTATCATGCCCGGAAAAGCCGTTCAACCGGCTCACCAGACCAGGCAGTTCGTTCAGGCCGCTAATGGTTGCGTCGGGTCTGAATCCGTCCGGGGAAGAGAATCGCTGGCTCGAGGGGTAGTGAATCGTGAACAACCCTGCCCGTTGTCCACCCACTACATCCGCTCCAGGGTCATCTCCCACAAATACCGCATGCGAAGAGGTCACTCCCAGTATTTCGAGGACGTGTTGGAACGGAGCCGGATCAGGTTTCCATTTATTCACATCAGCCGAGAAAACCATTGTGTCGAAAAAGGAGTCCAAATCATGTTTGCGCATGTCAGCGATGTGCATAGCTCCGCTAAACATCGTGTTCGAAACCAGGCCTAGTTTATAGCCCCTTTCTTTCAGTGACCTAACAGTCTGAGAACTATCCGGCATGGGCGTGACGCCGGCGCAAACGGCGGTCTGGTATCTGGAAGCGGCCTCGTCCAAAAGTTTATCTGCCGGCAGCTTCATATCGAACGAAGCCAACAGTTCGCTGAGCAGGCTGGGAACCGTGAGGTTTCGCTCGCCAGATGTGGCCATCTGCCATCGTCTGGGTAACAGATCAAATCCGGACTTTTGAAATTCATTCAAATTGGGGAGCGAGATTCCTGCTGCGCCGAGATATTCGTGGGCAGCCTTAAAACCAGGCGCTTCTAATTCAGGCCAGCTTTCATATCCACCCGAATACTCCAGCAGCGTTCCACCCAGATCAAAAATGATAGCTTCTATACGCATAAGATGTCTCGCATCAGATGTCACTCAATATCCATTTTAGCTACGGTTACGCCGGCACCGCCTTCTCCATCGAGGCCTTCTTCCCAGGATGTGATGTAACTGTTTATATTCAATGCCTTGCGTACAGCATCCCGCATTCGGCCGGTTCCTTTCCCATGGATAATACGCACCCATGGTAGATTCGCTAGAAACGCCGCGTCGAGATACTTATCCAGGGCGTTCAATCCCTCTTCGACACGAAGCCCCCGTAGGTCTAGCTCCATGCCCGGAGAGGCTATTCGGGGTTTCGACCCGGTTGTTGTGGCCGTTTCAGAGGGTGCTTTTTCCTCCTCGTCCTCCGGCAGGTCATCCGGCCGCTCGAGAAACTCCAGCTCCTCTAAGCGCAACCGCATGTGCAATCTTCCAACGACGACCTCGGCTTCCTTCTTTTCCAGAGCAGCAATATGCCCCTTTGCGCCTAGAGTCGTCACCTTCACATGGTCACCGACTTTATAGCCAACTTGGCGACGCTTCTTTTTCCTTGGCAACGCCAACTCGTTGATCCGCCCAATTTCTAACTCCAGATCGCGTAATTCTGTTTCTTCGATTACCTCTGTTTGCTTCTGGATCTTTTTCAGTCTATTCAAAGACTCCGCGTCACGAAGCTGTTTCCTTACCTTCCTGATTTCCTTTCGCACCGCATCCAACTCGAGTTCCGCCTGGTTATGCGCCTCCTCAAGAATCTGCTTACGCTCGGCTTGAATACCCTCTAACCGCCCTTGAAGCAGATCGCGGTCCTCCTGCGCCCGCTTTAGGGCAAGCCTCGTGAGTGCCTCGTCAGAAGTGATCTTCTCCCGGAGCTCGTACAATGAATCGAGTAAACTCTCAGCCCGGTTACTACTCGTGCCGATGATCGTGATCGCGTCGTCAAGAATCGTTTCTTCTAATCCCAGTCGACGGGCGATGGCGAAAGCATTTGACCGGCCTGGCATTCCGATACTCATTTCGTAGGTAGGCATCAAAGTTTCTACATCAAAAAGCAGGGAGGCGTTCACCGCGCCGGAGACGTTACTCGCATATGCCTTTAACTCAGGAAAGTGAGTGGCGACAAAGGTTGTAGCGCCCAGGTCTCTGAGGAAACCCACGATAGATTGGGCTAATGCGGCGCCTTCTGCTGGATCTGTACCAGAGCCCAACTCATCAAACACAACTAACGAGCGGTCGTCTGCTTGAGCAAGGATCCTGACGATGTTGGTGAGGTGTCCCGAAAACGTCGAAAGGTTTTGCTCGATGGACTGTTCATCTCCAATGTCAGCAAAAACGTCATCAAAAATGGTCAATCTGGCCTCTACGGCTGGAAGATGGAGACCGGATTGAGCCATGAGTATCATTAGTCCCGTTGTCTTTAGACTGACTGTCTTTCCACCGGTATTCGGACCGGTAATTAGTATCAGAAAAACATCATCAGGTACCAGAATATCGGTGGGCACGACTGTCTCATAATCCAGCAGCGGGTGCCTGGCACCGCGAATCCAGACGGTTGAGCCAGGATGGGGGCTGTTCTCCTTTTCCGAGATACTCCTCTCTTTCGAGATACTCCTCTCTTTCGAGAGACTCTTCTCTTCCGAGAGACTCTTCTCTTCCGAGAGACCGTCCTTGTCGCCACCGGCCGGTGGATGTCGTTCATTGGCCATTTCGCGCCAGCGAACAAATTCCGGCATTACGGCGTTTGTCTTCTGTGCGAACACCGCCCTGGCGAACACGAGATCCAGCTCGGCTATCCGCTCGACAACCCGTTTGATGGAGTCGCCGTGCTGGGCGACCAGGGCCGAAAGCTCGGCCAATATTCGCTGGATTTCTTCCTCTTCAGCGATCTCGAGGCCTCTAAATTCGTTGTTCAGGTCAACCGTATTAATAGGCTCGATCCACAGAGTGGCGCCACTATTACTCTGATCATGAACGATGCCTTTGATCCGTCCTTTGTGATTCGCCATGAGAGGTATGACATATCTACCGCCTCGCGTCGTGATAGTTGGCTCCTGAAGGTATTGGCTGCGGCTGCTATTTAGCAAGGACCTCAATTTATCCAGGATTCGATCGTGAATGACGCGGAGATTTCGACGAATATCCGCCAGTTTTGCGCTGGCAGTGTCGAGTACATCGCCCCTCTCATCCAAGGTCCCATTGATGGAGGAAACCAGGCCGGGACATTCCTCGATAAGCTCGCCGATCAGCGCCAGGTTAGGGTACTCATCCTGGGTTTTTACCAACTTACGTCGGAGTTCGCGTCCAGCTGAGATTGTCGCCCTGATTTCAAGCAGATCCTCAGGAGGTAAGATGAATCCTCGTTGGGCGTTGTCGGCTGCACGTCGCACGTCCCGAGCGCCACCAATGCGAACGTCTGACCGTTTGTCAAGCAAGAGGTACGCTTCTTGCGTTTCGGCCTGCCACTGGCGAGCCTCATCCTCATCATGAGTTGGCTCCAAATGCAAGGCCAAATTCTCGCCAGCGCTAAAACTCGTATAGCTGGCCAGGAGGTCAAGGACCTTGTCGAATTCCAGAGTTGTGCGCGACTTCTTATCCATGGCTTTAGGGATTCTGGATTTCACTCCAAGATTGATCGGTTATCTCAACACCTCTCTCCGCGGTCAGACCAGACCGAGCTGACGTAGTGCATTGGTGTTAACAACGCCAATTCGTATTAGGTTAACCTCGGATACGCTTCATTGTGACGATGTGCGACCGGAAGTATAGCGGATTTTTTACGCCAGCGTTATACATGACTTGCCCGAATAGACGAGTCGTGCCGGAGTGTTTCCATCCGTGCACTGTTTAGACAGATGCACCTCTCCGTATGTGTTCACGCTTGAACTGTCATTGGTCTGATTCTGTAAATATGGGGGCTATGATGAACTGCGATTTGAATCACAGAACGCCAAGGTGAACCAGTCGACGTCAGTGGCGTTTCGAGGCTCCATGCGCACTTTATTGAAACGCTCGAAGGAGTCCAAGCATATTCAATTGGCATAGTATGATCTGTGGTTAGCTCACGCATCTTGAATAAGTAACCGGACCTAGACAATGATATTACCTAGTCTCTCTGGTCTCTGTACAGGCACACGATCGAATCACAAACGCCTGGGTTCTTCCTCGCGAGCCGGGCAGGAAAAAGCGTGGTGATAATTGGGTTTGCAATAGCACGTGGCAAGCGGTACTATCTACCCGCTAAAACGGGTGGAATAAGAGTTGGATTGGCTTGAGTAGCAATACTACGCCGTCTTAATAATCGATTAGAGGTGGACGGCATTATAGGGGTAGCCGTCCATAAATGACCTGTGCGGGTTCGTCCTGCTGCGGCTTGAATTCCTCGCAGGTTTCCCCGGGAGGGACTTGCCCCGGCCGACGTCGGTCGGGGCATTTCCGCTGTTAGGCTAGATCCCACATCTCCGTACCCGCATTTTAGGTTAGAAAATGATCCCGCCCCATCACCAGCGAAAGGCTCTTGATTAAATAGGTATAGACCTGCTTGGATGCGATTATCTTTCTGATAGAATAGCCAGATTCAACCATTTGTTTCCAAGATCGCCTTATTACTCTTATCTGCACTGAAGTCACTATGCACAGGTTATTTTCTTCGTACGGACGGATAGTCGTCATAATTCTTGCTCTCGAGATTGCTCTCGTTACGCTTGTCTACGGAAGCGTACATGGAGGGGATGGATTAGAGGAAGCGGCATTCGAGTCGACAGTTGCTCTTTCGAGTGGTACATCTAGCTGCCGTTACGGTGTGGCTGCGTTAGGCGCTCATCAGGTTGACTGGGTCGACGATTTTGGCGCCGGCTGGTACCTGAATTTTAGCACCTCCACGGTTTCCGCCCCTAACAACGCCGAGTTTTCGCCTGTCATCACGGTCAAACAGGATAAGACCGTAGATGGAGAGTATCTTGCATCTTATTCGACGGTGCCGCTTCTTACCGACAATGGCCTGGGAATTGTGATCGATGCCCGGCCTGGCGCTTTGTGGATTGTGGGCAACGAAGTGGATAGAGGACCCGATCCGGGTCAAACCATCGTCAACCAGGGCGATACTTTTCCCGATATTTATGCCCGCGCTTACCACGATGTCTATCAATATATCAAGAACCGCGATCCCCGGGCACAGGTAGCCAATTCTGCTCTGGTCCAACTGAGCCCAGGTAGATTACAATATCTTGACATAATGTGGAATACATATTTAGATTTGTTCGGCACACCTATGCCGGTCGATGTTTGGAATATGCATATTTACATTCTGCCCGAGGTTAACCAGTATGGCCAGCCTAATTCAATAGCTAATGTGGCCTTGGGAACAGATCCTGCTCTCGGAAGAAAGGAGAGTTACGATCCGGATGGTGACGGCCCTCTTGAGCCAAAGGATACTTGTCAACTTAGCGATGTCTACTGTTATGCTGAGCATGATGAACTAATTGTATTCTCCGAACAGGTATTGGCCATGAGAATGTGGATGCGTGATCACAACCAACAGAATAAACCGCTCATCTTATCTGAATTTTCTATCCTATATCCATATATTAATGACCCAGGGGGAACATGCTTTCTCCAGGACGAGTATGGAAATTGTTTCACAGATGAGCGGGTGATCAATTTCCTGAATAATACATTCAACTACCTCGAAACGACGCGTGATCCGGATCTTGGATACGATCAGGATGAGGACCGGCTGGTACAACAGTGGCTCTGGTTCAGCATCAATCACGCCCGTAGAGTGGGATACGTCAGTAACCTTATTGACGGTGATCCGATGGGACTTTCCGCAGTCGGCCAGGCCTATCAGTCATATGTCGAGAACCAGGCAACTTCTATCAATCTGCGTAGTGATGCGGTCTCCTTTCCGAAAGTGTTTACCCAGTTACCTGGTGGCAGCACAACAGCATCGCTATCGATTTCTGTGCGTAATAACGGAAACGTAGCCCCTCTCTCCCCATTCCAGGTTACGTTTTACGAGGATGAGGCCCTTAGCCAACCGATCGGAATAGCAACAATTCAACCTCCAGGAGTAGATAACCCCGGGATGATCGGTTGCGCAAGAAAGGAAGTAACAGTAGAGGTACTCTGGGAAGGTTTATCTACTGGGCTCCATCGCTACTGGGCTGAGATTGACAGCGAGGGATGGATAAACGAGTCAGATGAAAGTGACAATATATCCAGTGGATATGTCATAGTAAATCCCGAACAAGTATTCACGCCGCTATCCAAGAAGCCATAACACGTTGGGCTCCTTCTGGTAAGGGACGCCATTGTCAATGGAAGAGTTAGGTAATAACCCGGAGCAACAAGGTGCGCAGTCGATACCGAAAGAGACGCCGGTAATCCGGTTCGATGGTGTCAGCAAGCGTTTTAAATACACGATCGAGCAGCCGAGAACCCTTCTGGAATCACTGATATCGACGTTGTCTAGAGACCCCAATCGCAAGGCGGAGTTGTGGGCTGTTCGCGATGTATCCTTTCAGATCAATGCCGGAGAGTGCTTAGGAATCATCGGCCGAAACGGTAGCGGCAAGAGCACGATCCTCAAGTTAATCGCAGGGATCATCCATCCAACTACGGGTCAGATAGAGGTCAATGGGCGGCTAAGTGCCTTGCTTGAACTTGGAGCAGGTTTTCATCATGATCTTACCGGACGTGAAAACATATACCTTAACGGCTCGATTCTCGGGATGAGTAAAGAGGAAATCGAATCCTGCTACGATGATATCGTAGAGTTCTCCGAACTGGAGAAGTTCATTGACATGCCTGTTAAGCATTACTCATCCGGGATGTATATGAGGCTTGGCTTCAGCGTCGCCGTTCATGTCGACCCAAAGCTTCTGATCGTTGACGAGGTCTTGGCAGTCGGAGATCAGACCTTTCAAGATAAATGCATTGAGCGGATTTTTGAGCTAAAGCGCTCTGGCACAACCATCATCATGGTAAGCCACAATCTGGATACCATGAGAAGGCTGTCAACACACGTTCTCTGGTTAGAAAAAGGGTCCGTAAACGCCTCCGGCCCAGTAGATCAGGTCATCAGCCAATACCTGGAAAACCTGCATCAGTCAGAGATGCCTGCGATCCAAGCAGGGCAAGCAGGTGACTTTCGACGATGGGGAACGGGTGATATTGAGATTACCAAGGTGCGGATCCTGGACTCAGAATCTCAAGAGCAAGAGGTTTTTCATACGGGCAATGGGCTAACGGTGGAGATCGCCTATTTCGCCCGCAAGGAGATTAAAGACCCGGAGTTCGGAATCGCGATATTCCGCCAGGATGGCGTCCAAGTTAATGGACCAAATAACCGGATGACAGGTTTTACCATCGATTCGGTCCAAGGTCCTGGGGTCGTCCGTTATCGCATTGAATCCCTGCCCCTGTTAGCCGCCGCCTATAGGATCACGGTTGCCATCCACGATAGTCGGTTGCCACGAGCCTATGATTTTCATGAGCAAGCCTACCCATTTCGCATCGTAGAGCGCGGTTCAAGTCACCAGGCTGGTGTAATCGATATGCCGGCTTCATGGGAATGGTCAGATGGGAACCCAAACGTTGAGCAAGGTGAGGGATTGGTTGAGGCCGCAGAGTAATTTCCTGGACTGTTCCGATGTCCCAGGATAACGAAAGCTCGTTGGTGTCGACCGGTCCCGGGAACTCACAGGGGGGTAGACCAGCCCCGAGCTGGTATGATCTACGACCCACTATCCTGACCGTAATTTTCGTTCTTATCCTCGGCATTATCTTCTTTTCCTATACCTCAACCTCACCAAGTTATGAAGATTCTATTGGTTATATTCACGCCGGCGAGCGTCTCGCAATCGGTCAGGGACCAACTTACGAAGATCCAAACAACGAAATAGCAGGTCCATATTTCATGATGTATGCGTTTCAGATCCGTCGCGACAATGATGCGCGGATGTTTCTTGGTTACCCACCCGGATATCCCCTTCTCATCGCCTTAGGTATCATCGCTACGGGAACGGAGACAACGGCCCACTTTGTCGTTCCAGTTCTAGCCCTCATTGGTCTCTTGGTTACCTTTGTCCTCGGCCGTTTATTGAGTGGCAATGATTGGGTTGGATTCTGGTCGGCCGTCTTGATCGGCTTGACCCCTGCCTACTGGGAATTTGGGACAGCGGCCTGGTCGGAAATACCGGCAACCACTATCCTGATATCAGGTATATGTCTCTATTTGATTTCCCTGCAAGAGCATAGATCGCGGCGCCAGTTACTTGTCCTCTCTCTGCTAGGTGGATTGCTCATCGGCTATAGTTTCTTCATCCGCTACACAAATATGGTCATTCTGCCGGCGATAGGTGCTTATGAGCTCGTCGCAAAGAAAACGGCCATTAAAGATGAGAGGGAGAGATGGCCGTTCTACGCGATTCTTGGATTGAGCGTACTTGGGATTCTTCTCTTCAACAATTACTATTACGGCGGTCCTCTACTCACAAGCTACAGCCCTGAGCATGGTTGGTATCCATACGCCCCGTTTTCGCTATCGTATATGCTTGGTCCATCATTTGTTAGCGGCAGGAGTATGATCGAAGCCGGAAAGACTATCTGGGCGAACTTCCCGTTCGCTGTGATAGCCGTCCCATTTGGATGGTTCCAGCTTCCGCGGCCATCTCGGGTCTTGACAATTGTGGCAACTCTGGGATTCTTGGTTTTTTATTCCCTCTATGCATTCGCCCCGAGTGGTGCTAACAGCCGCTTCCTCATTCCTGTTTTCCCGTTTATCGCCGTCTCGATAGCCCAGGTTATTGTTTCAATCGGACAACGGATTCGTGCAAAACAAGTGCGCAGGCTGGCCGCTGTAATGTTATTTGTGCTCCTGTGCATCCCTGTCCCGAAACAGGTGAGGGCTCTAGAGTCTAGGGTTTCCGGCAGCGACATCGCCAGGAAAATTGCAGTAGATATCGCCGGTCGGACCGAACCGGAAGCCGTCGTCATGACCTACGTCCACAACGATCGGGTCGCCTACTACGGTGATCGATCTGTATTGAATTACAGGCGGATCCCGGCTTCAGATCCTGTGGCGGAGCGATACCGCTTGGAGATGCTCGAGCCATGCCTGGTAGAATCGGTTGATAGATTACTACTGAACGGTATTCCGGTGTACTATGTCGAAGATAAAACGCCGCCGTTTTGGGATTCGTTGAATATCCTGCGGGATCACTACGAAGTGGAGAAGATCGCCGAATCTCCGGCGATGTACCGATTGCTCCTGCCAGATGCGCGGACAAACAGAACCATCGACTCTGCACCATTCAGCTGCGACGGATCAAATTAGAATCCGATGCGTACTCATATTACCAACACATAAAGTATTTCTATCCACCCCAGGTTTAACA
>JBARZW010000282.1:0-14766 GCA_049650305.1 Promineifilaceae bacterium (SeqCode) | reverse complement strand
TTAGCCATGTTGAAAGGTCTTATACCTCGTTATGTACACGCGAATACTTCGCTGAAAGTATACCCTTCTCAGCCATCTTGAGAAAGTCAGCGACTTAGTTCCAATTGAGTCGCTTTTCCGGCCGAAGTACGGGCCATAACTGCAAGCGCAAGCAGGCTTCGCTGGTCCGCCTCAGCGTTCCCCGCCAACCTGAATGGTGATTTCCGAAACCGGTCTTTTCGATTGAAGTTCTAGACAGTCTTCAATAGTCGAAGCTCAACACCGTCGTTCCGGCGAGTTAGTTCCACTTGATCGCCATTCTGCAGGTTCTCAAACAGATCCGGATCGAAGCCGAAAGCATAGGGAATATTCTCAAGAGAGCAAGCCGGAGCGGTTTGCTGGTCGATCTCTGTGTTGGCGATCGCCAGAGGTGCCATTCCTCTGTAAAAGAGCTCGAGCAACACATAGGGAGCAACGGAGGAACCAGTCCCCTTTGGGAAGATAGCTATCTTTCCCGCCATGCTTTGGCCATCGGCCGGATGACCCGGCTCGCGAACGACTCCTGATTGGCGATCTACAAATCCCAGAAACGTAATAGGCACATCAGTGACGAATGCCTCTGCAACGATTGAGAAGTTCCCTTGGGAAGGCAAACCCTGCCCATAGTAGCTGTTCGTAGCACGGGACGAATCTTCACCGTCCGAGACAAAGACCGGCCCTTTGCCCGCCTCTTTCCTCACTTCGGAGGGCTTGCTTTCGCTTCCGTTCACCGGACTGGCGCGATCTTGGTCAGCTTCAAACACCAGCTCTCCCGTAGCTACGGCAATGCAGTCAGCCAGCCGCATAACCGATGTGGGGATATTATTTAATCCCGATTGCAGATAATGCTCGGCCTTCATCGAATTGGTAAGAATGCTCTTTACCCAGCGACGATCATAGGGAACTACCTCTGGACAGGTGTTCTCAAGTAACAGGCCGCCACTTTCCAGTATTATGGCCGCCAGGCCAATTTTCTCAGCGATAGCTTTGTTGGCCGAGGAGGTAAATATCCACAATGGCGGTAAACCAGAGCCATCGTCAGGCGAACTGGCGACTTTTTTCCCCTCCAACAGATGAGCAGCCATCCTAATCTCGCCCACTGAGGCCTGCGGGCAGCCGATGGTAATTAGGGATATGTCGGTCCGGGGCTTTAATTCATCGTACCGTCTTTCTAATTCGACTTTGCCGAACTGTAAGCTGGCCTGGATAGGTCCAGGTTCGGGCAGCTCGCTATGCCCATCGAGGTAGACCAGAGGTGAACCATAGTTAGCTGCGGCAGCCGTCAGTGCCTTGCGCTGCTCGTGATCGAGAATCGCTGGGAGGCCTTTTATTAGTGGGATGGGACCGAACGGCATTCGCCAACTGGATTGCCTCTGCTTGCCAATCCAATCTCCCAGGACGGAAAAGTCGGTAGGGTCTTTCAGTTCACAGGTGACGTTCACCTCTAGATTCGGCTTTCTGGCCTCATCAACCAGCAATCCATACTGTGGAGTGTATCCAGTTAGGGCGCTGGCCAGAGCCGACAATCCCGATTCTCGATTCGTCATTAAGCCGCAATATGAATTGGCAAAACAGATCGCATTTGATTCAGACCAGGCTGCCGTGCCCTCGGCTATGACACCTTCCCACTCATACGGGATGCATGACTGGGTAGGCTGTACGCCAAGTTTCGTGTACAGACCGACGATCTCCTGGCTGTGGGCAAGGAAATCTGGAACGGTAATACGCATCAGATCGAATTGGTCCGCATCGCAGCCGGCCGCGTTCAATGTCGTAGGAACGTTTACTTGAGCAAGTGGATCTTCAGCCAAACGCGTCAGAAAGTGGCGCAGGCCATATCCGCCAGTCAGCGGTGAGACACCCGATAAATGAGCGCTCCGAACGGGTAATAATGCGGTCGCACCTGCCGCGGCCGCAAGGTCTAATAGAAGACGCATAGCCGTTTGCTTGGCCGCACCCTTTTTCCCGGCCAGCATCGCTCGCTGCTCTCTGTTTAGGCTAATATTCGTCGTCATTGTTTGTTCGTCGTTCCTCGGATTCGTTACATTATATCGATGTACATCGCATGTCCGGGCACGTAAAAGCGGATTCTTCAGATGGAACCGCCAAAGAGCAGCCCTTCCTCCGATAGTTTCCCTTCACTTTCCCACCAGGCGCGGATGCGACCGCCAATGGGGCGACCGACCAACTTCTCAACTGCGTAAACGACTTCCCACAATTTCTGAAAATCAACACCCGTTCCCATCCCCAACTTGTAAGCTAGGAAGACGAGGTCCTCGGTTGCCATATTGCCGGCAGCGCCAGGGGCAAAGGGGCAACCTCCCAAGCCGCCCACGCTGGCATCATGGATTCGAACGCCCGCCTGAATAGCGGCCGTTGTGTTCGCCAGGCCCAGCGCTTGGGTGTCGTGCAGGTGTACGGCCAGTTTATTCATATCGAGCCGTCTACCGAGTGCCTCCATTAGCCGGCCGACCTCAAGGGGATTCGCATGGCCGACGGTGTCAGCCACAGCCAATTCATCCATGCCCATCTCCCAGAGCCGCTCGCAATAGGCGATGGTTTTGTTGGCCTGCACCGGCCCTTCAAAGGGGCAGACCCAAGCTGTGCTCACGTAGACACGGGACCATAGCCCATCTCGCCTGGCCCATTCGACGAGCGTGCGCGCTTTCTCCATCGCCTGCGAAGTGGACATGCCGGTATTCGCTCTGCTGAACGTTTCACTCACCGCGGCGCCGATAGCGATATGGGTACATCCTGCGTTTACCGCTCGTTCGTACCCTCGTTCGTTAAATACCAATCCTGTAAACCTAAGAACCGGGTCACTAAATCTTGAGATAGCCCAGTTCATTACCTGGTCGGCGTCGGCCATCTGAGGCACCGCTTTGGGATTCACGAAGCTGGTTAATTCAATGGTACGCAGCCCAGCCCCCAGCAAGCCTTCAATCACTTGCTGCTTATCCAGCGTTGAGATCAGGGCCGATTCATTCTGCAATCCGTCGCGGGGGCCGACTTCATATATCTGTAAGAACTCGCTCATGCAGGTCGATCTACGTGTTTATGCCGGGCGGATGATTTCTACTTCTACGCCAGTGTCTTTATGGATTGCCTCAGCAAATTGTTCAATCACGTCGTCGCCAAAAGTCGTATCGCTGGTACCACGGGGGGCGCCAAGCAGTAGCAACTCGGCGGAACATTCTTCAAGGAACTGGGTGATCTGGTCTTTGACCTTCCCGTCGCGGACGACGATCTCTGCTGCGACCTGGTAATTGGCGGCCCGCTTCTTCGCGATTCGCAGAAGCGTTTGACCGAGAAAATAAAGTTCGTCGCGGACGGCCGTAACCAGCTCTTCTTCCTCACCATCGACGCTACCAGTATCGATCACGAAGAGAAAAACTAGTTCGTTCCCCTTTTCCCTTGCGTAACTAATTGCAGCCTGCTGAACGGCCCGGCTACCTGCTCCACCTCTGGTTGCACAAACGATGCTGCCCATTACTATCCTTTGTTACTCGTCTTTTGCGTCCGCACTCATGGTGCTCTGGATGCGGCTGAGTGCCTCGACACTGAAGTCAGTTTCACGAATGAGTTCGTGGTAAACGTCCTCGGAAATGAGGCCGCGCCGTGCGGCGTCGCTCAAAGCGGAACGTTCAGCCTGAAGAAGATCTTCGCGAGCTTGCAGAATCATCGTCTGTTCGAGTTCTGGATAATTATGCAGCAAATCTCGGAGCTCCTTGTTCTGTTGTCTAACCTCGATAGCATATACCTCAGACATAGCCTCCCAAATTTCGGCCGAAATAATTCCATCATCATACAATCTATCTAGTTCCCGCTTACCCGCTCTGGTGGCATATAACAGGGCTTGATGGCGCTGCTGCTCTCTTTCGTGCTCCAATCTGTCGGTTAAGCCCAGGTAACTTAGGAGGGGGGTAATCGTCGTACCCTGAACGAGCAAGGTGAACAGGACGACACCAAAGGTCATCAACAGCAGTTCCGTTGCGACTTCGTTGCCAAATGTTGCACCGGTGATGCTCAGGGCTAAGGCTAAACTGATTGCCCCACGCAGCCCGCCCCAAAACATCACATGCCGGTAGGCCAGGGAAACCGACCGTCTGGGATTGATACGGTTATAGATACCGGTGAGGCCGTAGACCACTAGGGCTCGACTGAGGATCACCGCCAGCACGGCGACAATGATGAGGGGCAGATTTAGCTGAAACTGCCGGAGATCCGCCTCAAGGCCGATCAGGAGGAAGATCAGGGAGTTAACAACAAAGGCGCCAAATTCCCAGAAGTTGTCCAAGGTTATCCGGGTAGATGGCGAAGTGTTCTGCAACCCAACATTGCCAACTATGAGCCCCGCCGCAACCACAGACAGGATACCACTCACGTGCAGTTCTTCGGCGATAACAAAGGAACCAAAGGCAAGGGCGACGGTCGTGGCCGTTTCGATCAAATTGTCATCGAGATTCTTGAGTATCAGGCTTGAGACAATATAGCCGAGTGCGGCCCCCACCGCCAGGCCACCAAGGGAGATCCTGAGAAAGTCGAAAATCGCGGTGCCGAGAGAGAAACTTTCGCCTTCTCCTGTTACCACCGCTGCTCCAGCCGATAAAGCGATGCCAAAGAGGACGATGGCGATACCATCGTTGAAGAGGCTTTCTCCTTCGACCAGTATCGACAGCCGCTTGCTTACGCCCAGGTTCCGGAATAGCGAGATCACCGCCACCGGGTCGGTCGCGGAAATGAGGGCTCCAAAAGCGAACGCTGCTAGGAAGATCCATTCGAGTTCCGGGACCAAAGTTCGGCCGGCAACGAAGATGATGGTACCCACGATGAATGCGCCGATAAATGTTCCGATCACAGCCAGGATCAGGATGATTCCAAGATCCTTCCTCAGATTGCTCCACTTGAGACTCAATGTGGCCTCGAAGATCAATGGTGGAACGATGATGGCAAGGATCAGTTCACTGCTGAGATCGAACTCAAACGGATTTGGTACCAGCGTCAAAGCCAATCCTACTATCACCAAGGCCACGGTATAAGGAAGTCTGATCCTGCGGCTGATAATAGCAACCAAAGCTGCCAACGAAAGAAGCAGCACGAGACCAAGTTCAGCCTGAATCAGGCTGCTTTCGTCGGTGAGGGAAGGGAAATATGCCAGCGGGTTCATCGACTTTAGCTCCAAGGGCAATTGGCTTTTAGAGAGTGATAAGTCGTGATGCTTGTCATCATGAGTCCAGATATTCGTCCAGTTCTACTTCACCGTACCGCTCTTTCTGGTATTTCTTGTAGTCTGATCCCCAGGGAATTGTACAATCGAGCCCCATTTTCGCGGTCCGGCTCTTCTGTCCTGTCGCATGAATCCCCGAAGGATCCAGCGAACTGCCAGGTTCGTTGTCAAAGACCATCAAATCTCTATCGGCCTGGAAACGTGTGGCCAGGGCCCACTCCACCGCCGCCGGATCATGAATGTCCACATCCGTATCTACAACCCAAACGTGCTTAAGTGAAGAATGTCCACGGAATGCCGCCTCGATAGCTTTCGGCCCATCATCCGGTCCCTGTTTATCTATTTGGACGATAGCATGTAACCAGGAAGCGCCACCTGGCGTGATAACCGCCCCTGTACAATTCGTTACTTTGTTGACTTCGGCGAATATAGTCGGTTCTCGAGGCATGCCCATCAGAAGTTTATGTTCAAGGCTGCCGGGTAAGAGCGCGTGGTATATCGGCTCATTTCTATGTGTCATAAGGTCGATTTCGACAACCGGCTGCTGGCGAATAATGTCCAGGGTCTCCGTCAGATCCATGAATGGACCTTCAGTAGCGAAGTTTCTAGTGATGCGCCCCTCGAGCACAATCTCAGCGTCCGCCGGGACTTCGAGATCATTCGATAGACACTTCACCAGTGGTGTTGGGCTTAGCGCATTGGCGATTGATAGTTCGTCGACTCCGGGAGGTGGGGACATTGAGGCCGCCAGATGTGTCGCCAATGATACCCCTATGCAGATCGCTACAGGCAGATCGCCCTCCACCTTCTTCATTGCCTGGTGCGTGCCGCGCCCTTCGACTATACGGGCAGCGAATCGACTATTGTCCAGGCGTAGAAGTCGATGGTAACACATATTGCGACCCAGTTCCGGGTCCTTGATGATGACGATATTACTGGCGACATAGTGCCCGGCATCGTCGGGAAGGTGGAATAGAATCGGCAACTGGTTCAGGTCAAAATCAGATTGAACGACCTCCTGGCACCGACCATGTTCCAAGACCGGTGGTGTCAATGGATCTGACAATGCCGCGGCAAGTTTATGGATTAACTGGTTCTCGGGAATTCCGAGACTCATGGCGAAGTGCTTGCGGCTTGAGCAGGCGCCTGCGGATACTCGCCATCCAGGATATCCGATAATGTCGTTGAAGAGAACGGGCTGGCCGTCTAGGGCGTGAGCCACCCTTGCCAGCTCCAGGTCTGTGCTTACTGGCTTGTTAATCGTAATCAGAATTCCGCCTTCGTTGGCTTGGCGGATGAACTCCCGAAAACTCATGTCTCTTTGAATTGTAAAATTTAGGAGCAGGAATGGCAAGCATCTCAATAGGCCGGCATAGCCATGTCGATCAAATTTAATATTCTATGTGGGCGATATAGATAAAACGACTCCCCCTGTCCTCAAGGGACAGGGGGAGTTGACAGAGAGGATGTATTGGCGCGTGGATTAATTCACTTAATCACGCGAGAGCAGCCAAGTCCTTATTGGTCAGCGGACAATCGCCACTAGCGGCGGCGTAGAAATGCAGGAATATCAAGACTCGTTGGTTCAAATCGCGGTTTTACGGGTTCGGGTTCAGGCGTGGGTTGAAGCACTGGTACAGCTGCCACAACCTCCTGCCTCGGTTTCTCGTGCTGATAATGTCTTTTCAAAACCTGACGACGAGATGGTCTTATGGCATCAAATCCGGTCGCGATGACGGTGATACGCAATTCATCACCCATGTTATCGTCGACAACAGCTCCAAATATGAGGTTGGCGTCAGGATGAGCTGTCTCGCGGATAATGGTTGCCGCCAAGTTCACTTCATACAGACTCATGTCGGAACCGCCGGTCACGTTGAAGAGGATGCCCCGTGCCCCGTCAATGGTCACATCCAACAATCGTGAACTGACAGCCTGTTCAGCGGCTTGTCTTGCCCGGTCCTCGCCTTCGCCACTACCGACAGCCATTAAAGCTGCGCCGCTTTCGGACATAACAGTACGCACGTCGGCGAAATCAAGATTTATCAGACCCGGTACGGTGATCAGCTCGCTGATTCCCTGGATACCCTGGCGGAGAATGTCGTCTGCTAGCTTAAAAGAGTCATAAAGAGACATGCGCTTATCGGTGAGCTGCAGCAGCCGGTCATTCGGTATCACGATAAGGGTATCCACATGCTCCTTAAGCTCGTTGATACCAGCCTCGGCGACCTGCGCACGTTGGGTGCCTTCGAAAAGGAAGGGTTTCGTCACGACTCCAATCGTCAATGCCCCGCTCTCTTTCGCGGTGCTAGCCACGATAGGTGCAGCCCCGGTACCGGTGCCGCCTCCCATACCTGCGGTTACAAAAACCATATCCGATCCGTTAAGGACCTCGTACAGGTCTTCGATCGACTCTTGAGCGGCTTTCTGACCAATTTCCGAATTGCCGCCAGAGCCCAAACCCCTGGTAAGCTTCTCACCAATTCGCACTCGAGTTTGTGCTTTGGATAAGAGCAGGGCTTGGGCATCGGTGTTTATGGCAATGAAATCCACACCGGTCACGCCTTCCCCGATCATACGATCGACTGCGTTGCTCCCGGCACCACCAACACCTACCACCCGAATTCGGGCAAAGTTCTCAGTCTCTGGTGCTCTCTGCATTTCGCTTACTTCTCCCTCCTAGCACTGAATTGCACAGATCTCGGCGAGCAAAACTGCGCGACTTTGCTTACAACAGTGTTGCCTTATAGCCCGGCCGTGGATCGTAATGACTGGCATATTGTTCGAGCGTTGACTTATCAACCAGCCATTTGTTGCCGAATTTGATTGCCGGCAACTTGCCTTGGCGAATAAGTCTTCGCACGGATTCTGGATGGATGCTTAGTCGCCCTGCGACTTCGTCAACTCCAGCGTAGCTATCCAGTAGTTCTTCTCTTCCCATGATGTGCGGGATAATACAACAATTATATCTGTTGCAACAATACAACAAAATTAACAATATGTCAAGTATATATGTAAAGTCAATATGTCAAGTTGATGTGTTTGGGGAATTCATGCCTAAGCTGGCGCGAGAATGATTCTACCTACCCCACTTATCGATGGAATCTATCTGTAGCCTGGCCTGGAATCCGGCAAGGATGTGCGCCTCAGACTGCGGCTCCCCGACGACACTTACTGAAGTAATACGCCACAGATGGAGACGAGAGACGCATTTTGTTGGTCGGCCGGGCATTGTGTGTAAGAGACCATTTCGCCAGCAGTCGGACCAAGAAATCGCAGGAGCATATAGATAGAGGATAAACCGCAGATCCGATTTCCATCTTCCACCGCGGCTATTTGCTGGAAGAATCGCCTCTCATCACCCTCACTGATCGCGTCAATTAACATTCTGTCTTCCTGGATGAGCCGTTCACGGCGCCGCACGTCCATGGCAAAATCATCGCCGAAATTTGGCCCGAGGTGCGCTAGATCTACCGAGGCCACCGCCAACACTCTTTTGCCAGCTGTTAGCTCTCTCAATTTCTCCGTGAACGAAGCGATCTTATGATCCTCTTCGGGTT
Organism: Promineifilaceae bacterium (SeqCode); assembly: GCA_049650305.1. Lineage (GTDB taxonomy): Bacteria > Chloroflexota > Anaerolineae > Promineifilales > Promineifilaceae > UBA11865. Next base: position 5,961 of record JBARZW010000282.1, on the reverse strand, counting down.
GTCGACCATCTTTGATGAAACTGTGAAACGACCCGCACAATATTGGAATCATCGGCGTAGGCTGCCTGTTGTTTATATAATGGAGCCAGGTCGCAGACAATTCAATCGAGTGTTCCTTTCGATGGTGAAGTTCCTCTGCGAAGGCATCTTGGCCGATTGTGCCGGCAAGCGCGTCAACGATATCGTGATCGATGGGCAAGAGTCCAAAGGGGGTCGCGTAGGGTTTGGTTGTCAATGTAATACTACCGTCACCCCCATTGTGATCGGTGCCGAATATGATCACGATCTCGGCACGCTTGACAGCGATCTCAGCCCGGTTCCAGACTTGAGAGTAAACCTCGCCACCGCGTGGGTAATCGATGTGCGGCGATATTATTCCCCTTCCCGTCCATGGCTTCCAATTAGTAAGATCGTCCTGTTCGCCGTAAGCAAGAAACTCCGACGTCAACTCGAAGGGATCGGCCGGATATCCAGGTCCCGCGAGGGCGGGTTCGCGACTCGGTTGTTTTCGGTACTCCGCCAATTGAGAACGCATCGCCTCGCGTGAGCGCTCATTATCAAGGAGACAGGCGTCATCCAGCTGATCAAGCATATCAGCGATGATGTCGTAGTTGATCGGCACGCCGAAATCCTTAGCCAGGGCGCTTTGAAGCTCGACAGGATCTCGTGTTCCATCGCAGTAAGTCAGAAGCTGGGCAAGAGGCTGCGTCACTACGAGTTGTGTCTCTTTTAGCTCCAAAGGATCACGTAGCAACCACATCTGTTGGCCTTCATACTGGATAGGTTGTAGGTCAATTGGTCGTATTCGAGGTTTGACAGACACGTTTAACTTCTCAGATCGATGATAGGATTAATCAGACACAGAGAATCGGGCAATCTTTCGTCAAGTATCCTTAGGAGTGAGAATTGGCGCAAGGAAAGCGGATGGTCGAAATTCGGGGAATCGCGAGGAACTCTCGGCAAAGCATTTGCAGCGTCAGCGATGTGTTTGGCAACCTGGGAGTTAATTACTTGCGTGGATCAGGATTGCGTATCTACTGGCAGATAGCTGCTACTCGTCCAACACCAAAGACAGTCTCCCAAATTGGACGTAAGGACTGGCAGTAGAGAAGATCCCCGTTTTGGTAGGAATCCAGGATTGCAGACGAGGCGAAGCAACCGATAATGAGCAGGAGTACCAGGCATCCACAACCAATATACAGTCTGCGCCGATCGCGTCTCCCTTTGGGGGGCATTGGCCGTATTTCCTCGGGATCCAGTTGCTGAAAGGAGTCCTGGCTCGTCTGCCAAGCAGGTGTGGGAATGGGCGACTGTTGTGCATATTGTGGCACTTCTGGAGGTGGTGAGTATTGAGCTTGGGTAGCTTCTTCTTTCTTCTGTGCTGTTGGTTGGTCAACAATTCCTGGATCTGATTCGACTAGGGTAGCCTCCCCGACCCGCGCCGGTCCTTGAAAAACGAGGCTCACCGTATCTCCCAGATCTATCACGTCCCCATCACGAAGCTCTACCGGTGTGCTGATCCGGCGACCGTTCACGAAGGTGCCATTGGTGCTATTAAGATCCTCAATGGTGTAGCGACCATCAGCAAAGGTTACAGAGGCGTGTCGCCGCGATATCTCTAGCTCTTGAAGCATAATATCGTTGATGGCCTCCCGTCCGATTATCGCGGCCTGCTCAGACAGTGCGTACTCTGGTTTGGGCGACTTTCCACGACGGACAATCAAACGATACGCTGGCGTGTTCATGGTTGATACAGTTCCTTGCACTGAGAGATGGAGGCAGTATAGGGAGAAGGGGACGACTTGTCAATCACGCTCCATACCTAGTGAAGCACCCCTTCTTCCCTCAGATAAACCAGGAATGCTGACGGGGTCGTAAATGTGTGGGAGCGGATGCCCAATTCGAATGCCGCAGCTGTGAAGCTAGCCATGTCATCGGTGAAGATAGCCTCCTCTGGACGCACATCGAGACGACGGATAACCTCAATAAATATGGTTGGGTCTGGTTTTGTGGCTCCAACCGAGGTTGACGTTACGATAGTATCAAATAGATCGCCCGGCAATCCGAAGTCGTGTTGGAACATCTCTTCCATCTCCTCTTCGGTCCTGCTGGCGTTGCTCAGCACGGCCAACTTGTATCTACCCTTCAACTCCTTCACCAATTCAACCATCTCCGGATGCAAGACCTTGTGGTCTGCGAAAACCTCTTGGGCAAATGCGCGCGTTTCGTCAGGATCTTTGATACCCCGTGGTTCAAGAACGGCCGTCCAAAAACCATCCCCATCTAGTTTTCCGGTCATCCATAGTCGCGATGCTTCACTCTCAAACAGGTAAGGCCAGAGCTCGTCAGCCTGGAGATCCAGCCGCCTGGCTAGACGCTCGAATCGCCTGGCTGTCAGCTCGGGATCTACCGGAGCGTTTAGAACTTCTCCAAAATCAAAGATTATCGCCTTTATGATCATTTCTCTCGTCTGACCTACTCCTTGTTTTCTCTGAGTATACTTTGCCAAACGGCATCTCGGTTGGCTTTGTTTTCAAATCCGAGATGTAGAGTGCGCTTCAGCCTCTTCGGTTTTGATCCTTCGCCTGGTGCGAACCAGTTGAATTCCGTTTCGCCCGCGACGGGTCCCCATGTAGTCCGGAAATCGATCTCGAACGCAAAATTCACGCGAGATCCGTAGACAAGGCATCCTGGTCGTATTCTCTTAATGTAACCAACCTCAATAAACTGGTAGAGGTACCGACCGGCTGGACTTTGGACCATGAGCGCATGATCACCCATAGGCAGCCTCCACAGCTTGGTCGGTCGCCGGAACATGTACTCTTCCCACCCAGTAATGCTAAACACACCACTCGCCATAAGGGCGAATTTCTGGTAGTCCTTGATTCGTCTGGCATCACCAGGCGCCTGATCATCGACCTGAGCAATAAAGACGATGAATCCATTGCGCTGAGCAATCCAGTAGGCAACACGCACAGCAAATAGAATGAACAGTAATGCCAGGAACCAGGCGATCGATCCGGATCGTAGCCAGAGGTAGAGTCCCAGAAAGAATAATATGACCGTGATCCATCCTAGGATCGAGGCGCCTATTAGCAATCGATCGGAGGTGTAATACAGGCTGGCGTACAGATACCCCGCCGCCCGGTATATTATTCTTTTCGTAACTGGCAAATCTTCCATTATTTTGGGGATCGATCCGACTGGCGATCTCAGGAGCGTCTCGTGACTTCTTTGAGCACTGTCAACATGGGATCGTGAATGTGTCCATTGCTCGCTATTAAGGAGATTTGGGGCATCAATTGGAACGCTTGCCCGTCTGTTCGGGTCACCTTACCACCTGCCTCGACGACCAGCAAAACGCCCGCAGCTACATCCCAGCTGCTGAGCCTAAATTCCCAGTATCCATCAAGGCGTCCCGCAGCGACATAGGCAAGATCTATTGCGGCTGATCCTGACCGGCGCAATCCTCGAGCTTTCTTCAAATAGGCAGCGGTTTGGGTAAGATTATCATCTCGATTGTGATGCCGATCGTATGGGAATCCAGTGGCCAACAGACTGTCGACCAGCTTGTCCGCTCTACTCACATGAATTGACTGTCTTATTTCTCCCGATCTAAGCGAGGCGCCCCGACCAGATATCGCGCTAAAGCATTCATCCCGCATGGGATCGTAGACAACAGCTACTAGAGGCTGGTTATCTTTATACAGGGCCAGCGATACGGCGAAAATCGGATAGCCATGAACGAAGTTAATAGTGCCATCTATGGGATCGACATGCCATACATAATCGTCATCTGGATTGCCGGTCTCTCGTTTTTCAGACGTACTCTCTTCGCTCTTGATACTGTGGCTAGGAAAAGCAGCAAGCAATCTGCTGGCGATATAGGTATCAGCTTCCTTATCATATTCGGTTAAAAGATCGATCTCGCTACTCTTTGTCGAAAGAGACTTGTGCTTGGTCACAGCCCGTCGAATGATAGCCCCAGCTTCACGAGCCGTGTCTGCGGCAATATTTTCAATGGCATTAAGATCCATTTCGCTATTCTACCCACGGACTGTCTAAAAGGTAATTGTTGAAATCTTGCCCCTCGGTGCCGCTGCGGCGCCGCTATGGGTCTCTCAATCCGGCGACCGATGATCGTTTGCTTTGGATCACTGACGACGAGAGTGGCAGATGTTCTCCTGCTCTAGTAGCAGATCGACCTTTTTTGGCTGATCGCTGCTTTTAGAAAGTCTCGCAAAAGTGGTATTTGCCCGTCGTGTCAGGACGATTCAAAACGAGAGTGCCTTCCTCCGATCCTGGTCAGAATTTTGAGGGAAGCGAGATGCCGATTGGCCCTCCTCAAGAATTCAGCTTCGATTCATCTGGCCGACAAGGTGAATATGCGGGCTGCTGTCCAGTCTTGATTCAAAACCAGTGGCAAGTCGAAACATACCCGGTCGAAGAGAAAGTTACGTCGGATCGACGACCGTCTCAAGATGTGTTAGGCGCATGCCCACTGCCTTGGCTAATCTCTCCAGTTCAGCAGGTGTGTTTGCTCGATAATAGGCGGGAAAAGTATCTGTCCGTTCCCGGCCGTATAACTTTCCCACAAGTCTTCCCTGGATACCCGCCGGGCGTCAAAATATTAGGTTCAGGTTGACCAGCGGATGGCGACGGTTGGGTGTGATAAAAAGGAAGACACCCCCGGCTTGAGCACATGCCCTATTTGTTGAAAACAATGGACGGGAGCAGAAACATGCTCCAATACCCAGCTCCCGAAAACAATATCGAAACTTCTTTCTCTATAGGGTAACCGTTCGGTAAGCGCCGCGACTCGTGGCAGGGGATTCGGATCCGCAGCCAATAGATGCGCGCATAAGGAGAGGATTTCAGGGTCCAGTCCCACAGATAGAGATCGTGGATGTTGAAGCTGCTCAACCAGACCACCCCGTCCACAACCAAGATCAAGCAGCCGGCTTGTGGGGTCTATGGCTCTTTGAGCCAATTCAGAATAAACCTCAGTTGCCGGCCGTCAGCCTGGATTCGCTTCTCTATAGCGCTCTCGAAGAGCATTCTGCTTATCCAAAGTCAGCATGTTTCCAACTCTAATTCTACTCCATTAGTCATGGAACAAGTTTTAACCCGCCTGTTGATCAGAATCGATGTCATCCGGATGGAGAGATAGAGTAGTCGACCTCTTGAACAATCTATCTACCAACGTTGTCCATTTGTATATGATAAATATCGGTGGCCATTTACAGAAGGAACGATAATATTACCTCCGAGTCGAGCAGAATAAACGAGCTACAGGCTTCATATCCAGGCAACGCATCTGTGCGATATTTCTTCGAGCAAATCATCAACCATCTCGCGGTTCTGCCGGTAAAGACAATCCATCAGGCGAGGCTGCTTTTCCTAAGCCTTCTACTATCGGTGGTCTTGATAGCTTGTATGGACCGGACAGTGACGGTTCCGGCGTCGCGCACTCCTGTACCATCATCAACGCCGGCTGGTCAAAACGGTCCGGATCAATCTCCGACTATTACCGCGACCTCTACTCCGGCGGAATCGGACGACGAACCTGCCGCGCCGGCTCTTCTCCCCACGAAATCGCCACCGCCTACAGAACTTGTTCAGCTCATCCCTACGCCGGCCTGGCCAAGTCCCGAACCACTACCAAGCCCGTTTTCCCGCCAAACCGCATCGGCCGAACAGAGAGCTTCGTATGAAAAGCTATCGGTGGCCAATCCGCCTATACGGGATGACATTGAGTTATCCAGAGCATATGGCGGCTGGGAGGGAACCATCGCCCAACCTCCGGCCGGTAATCAGACCCTCGCGGTTGGTACGACGCAGTCCATCAACGTTCTAAATAACGATCTAAATACCCACATCCCAATACAAGTCGAGCTCCTCGCTGTTAGCGATCATGCCTATTTCTGGTTCGATACAGGTCCGGGCTCTACTAAACCAACC